>DLFX01000305.1:0-3215 GCA_002482405.1 Firmicutes bacterium UBA7709
GTAGGAGCCGTCGGATGGATCACCTACACCTATTTTACTGCCTCGGGAAGCGGGAGCGTTCTGGCCTGCTTTGCGGGCTCCTGCGTCGTGGCCCTGATCAGCGACGTGTTTTCGCGCACCTTCAAGGATGCGGCGACGATCTTTATCATCCCCGGTATCCTTCCCCTTGTTCCGGGAGCGGGCATGTACCACACCATGCTGGCGATTCTGGAAGGGGATGTGGAACGGACCGCCTCAGTCGGGACCGAGACCCTTCTCATGGCAGGCGCTATCGCAGTCGCCCTCCTCGTCGTCGCTTCGGTGCTGAAGCTTCTGACCCTGATCGGAAGGAGGCTGCTGTCTCATAACGAATAAATCCGGCAGACAATCTCCTTCTTTTGACAGGCGGCTTTGCCAAAGGAAGGTATTGACACGCAATAAATAATGTCATAAACTGATTATAGTAAGCAATGGCTAACCACAGCCACATTTTTTTTGACAGATAATTAGCATATGCTAACTCTTGCGGAGAATCAGATAATGAATATGACATTAGACAAATTAAAAACCGGAAACAAAGGAATCATAACGTCCGTCGGAGGCTCGGGCGCGCTGCGGAGGAGGCTCCTCGATATGGGGCTGACCCCCAACACTACGGTCATGGTTCGAAAGGTCGCTCCCCTTGGCGATCCTATCGAGCTGTTCCTGAGAAGCTACGAATTGACCATCCGTCAGGAGGATGCAAAAAAGATAGAAATCCAGGAGGCCGCTGAATGAGTATTACCTTCGCACTGATCGGAAATCCCAACAGCGGGAAAACCACGCTTTTCAACCAGATGACCGGCAGCAACCAGCACGTCGGCAATTTCCCCGGCGTTACGGTTGAAAAAAAGGAAGGTCCTGTCCGGGGCCACAAGGGCGTTTCCGTGGTGGATCTTCCGGGGATCTATTCCCTTTCTCCATATACGTCTGAAGAAGTCCTGACAAGGGACTTTCTCATTTATGATAAACCCGACGCCATCATCAATATCATCGACGCGACAAACATCGAAAGAAACCTTTATCTGACCCTTCAGCTTATGGAATTGAACGTTCCCATGATCCTCGCGCTGAATATGATGGATGAGATCCGCGGAAACGGCGGTTCCATCGACATTCAGAAGCTGGAAGAGCAGCTGGGCATCCCGGTGGTCCCCATCTCTGCCAGCAAAAATGACGGCGTCGACGAGCTGACTCACAGAGCTATCAAATGCGCGGAAGCGAAAGCTCTGCCCAAAAATCTGGATTTTTGTTCCGGCCATGTGCACAACGCCATCCATTCCATCGCCCATCTGGTGACGGAGGAAGCAAAGGCGGCCGGTCTGCCGCTCCGGTTTGCCGCCACAAAGATCGTGGAGGGAGACAAGCCGGTGATGGACCGATTGAAGCTGGCGGAGCCGGAGCTCGACATCATCCAGCACATTGTGGACGACATGGAATCCCATTTGAATACGGACCGGGAAGCAGCCATGGCCGACATGCGCTACACCTTTATCGAGGGAATCTGCAGGGAGTGCGTGATCAAACCGAGTCACACCAAAGAGCACCTGCGGTCCGTCAAAATCGACAACGTCCTGACCCATAAATATTTCGCGCTTCCCATATTTTTAGGCATCATGCTGGTGGTCTTCTGGCTGACTTTCAGCATGGTCGGTTCCGGGCTGAGCGACCTGCTCTCCCTGGGGATCGACAGCGTCACCAGAGCGGCTGACAGCGCTCTGACCAACGCCGGCGTCAGCTCCGCGCTTCATTCCCTGATCATCAACGGAGTTTTCGCAGGGGTGGGCAGCGTTCTGTCCTTTGTCCCCATCATCGTGGTGCTGTTTTTCTTTCTGTCCATACTGGAGGACAGCGGCTATATGGCGAGGGTCGCCTTTGTAATGGATAAGCTTCTCCGAAAGATCGGCTTATCCGGGCGCTCCTTCGTGCCCATGCTCATCGGCTTCGGCTGTTCGGTCCCCGCCATCATGGCCACCAGGACCCTTCCCAGCGAACGGGACAGGAAGATGACCATCATGCTGACGCCGTTTATGTCCTGCAGCGCAAAGCTGCCGATCTACGCCATTTTTACCGCGGCTTTTTTCAGCCGTTACCAGGCTTTCGTGATGATCGGCCTCTATGTCATGGGAATGGCTGTGGCGGTTATCGCCGGCTTGATCTTGAAAAAGACCGTATTTGAAGGAAAGCCCGTACCCTTTGTCATGGAGCTTCCCTCCTACCGGCTTCCCGCTGCAAAAAGCGTTTTCCTTAAAATGTGGGAAAGAGGCATGGATTTTATAAAAAGGGCGTTTACGGTGATCTTTGTCGCCACCATCATCATCTGGGTTTTACAGAGCTTCGACTTTGGATTCAATATGGTGGCCGATACGGGCAACAGCATGATGGCTTACATCGGAAAGCTCATCGCGCCGGTCTTCGGCCCTCTGGGATTCAATGACTGGAGAGCGGCCACCGCCCTGATTACCGGCCTGACCGCAAAGGAGGCGGTGGTCAGCACCTTCGCCATACTCCTCGGCGCTACCGATCCAAGTTCCGTGGTGCCCCTGTTGTCGCAGGTGTTTACCCCCCTGTCGGCTTTCTCTTTCCTGACGTTCACCTTGCTCTATATGCCCTGCGTCGCGGCGATGGCCGCCGTCAGAAGGGAGATGGGCGGATGGAAAAACGCCGTGCTCACCATGACCTTTCAGACTGTGACCGCCTGGATCGTGGCCTTTATCGTGTACCATATCGGGCTTATGATCCTTTCGTGAAGCGGTATTTTCGTATTATTACATACAAGTTCTTTAAATGTACTTTTTTTCAGAATATTCTTGTAATTCATTCGGGCCATGCTATACTATATATAGAACATTGGGATACAGACCCACTGTTTTAGATATAGAAAGGCTATATCAATCGACGAAGAGAGAGGGTGATTCCACCAGAAATGTTTGATGCAGAGTTTGAATAGCGCCGGTCATCGGATGTAGTGATGACTGGCGCTATTCTTTTTATGCAACAGCCGCAAATTACGTGGTATAATAATCGCAGTATCCCGGCATTAGCGGTTATTATGTGGATACCGGCATTGAGATACGGCGCGTGCCGAATTAATAACATTCTTAACAGAAAGAGGTGGACAGGCATTGATCTACAATCTTGACGGATCTGTTGTAGATTTGAGCAGCTTAAAAGAAGGTGAAATCCTGGGAGACTTT
>DLFX01000305.1:3220-5365 GCA_002482405.1 Firmicutes bacterium UBA7709
CGGAGTTTTGGACAAGAGCGAAATTGAGTCCTGGAACCCGCATCTTTGCATCAACGACAGGATCCTGGAGGAATGCCTGAAAGGAACGGCGTCTAAGTTTGAAAGCCATGAAGGCTTTGATTATATCAGCCTGGTGATCCCCAACAAGGAGGATCTGCTGGCGGAAGAAAGTCAGATTTCAATCTATTTCCGCGCAAACCTGCTGATCTTCATCTGCGACGAGACACAGGATTACAGCCTTCTCCACAGCATCATTACAAAGATAGAGCAGAAGGAAATAAAAAACCTCTCCTTGGAGAGGGTTCTCTACGAATTTTTTGACCTTTTGACCGCCGGGGACTCCTTATACCTTGAAAATCTGGAACAGGAGATCGCAGAGCTGGAAGAGGCTCTGATCACTTCGAAAAAAAAGGACTATATCAAGGAGATCATCCGATTCAGAAAGTATCTTCTCGTTCTGAAGCGCTACTACGAGCAGCTCTTTGACCTTGCGGAAGCCATGGAGGAAAACGAAAACGAACTGCTTTCCCGCCATATGATCCGCTATTTCCACATCCTGACCAATCGCGCCAACAGGCTCTCCGACTCCATTTCAAACCTCAGGGATTATGTGTCCCAGGTCCGGGAAGCCTATCAGACCGAGGTCGATATCAGCCAGAACAGAATCATGCAGCTCTTTACGGTCATCACAGCGATCTTCCTGCCTCTGACTTTGATCGTGGGCTGGTACGGGATGAATTTTCCCATGCCGGAATACCGCTGGACCTATGGCTATCCCGTGGTGGTGGCCGTCAGCGCTGTCGTCGCTCTTTTCAGTGTAATCTATTTCAAAAAGCACAAATGGTTCTGAAAGCCCTTGTGCTTATCACTATACCGTGATATGATCGCATTGTGGAGAGGAGTGATAAAATGCCTATAAAAAGCGGCGGTCATCATGTCAGAGAAGAAAGAGAAAACTACCTTTTTCATAAAGTCAAAACCGTAACCGCCTTACCGGGTTATGTGCTTTTGGTCCATTTTTCAGATGGAACCGCAAAGCAATATGACGTCAAGCCTTTGTTTCAGAAATTCAGCATATTTAGTGNNTCCACGTTATTTTCTGGCGTTTCCGTTGATTCCGGCGGATATGGCGTGTCTTGGAACGAAGAGATTGATCTGTCATGTAATGAATTATGGAACAACGGGGAAGAGGTCTCCACATCGTTTGATAATCTCATCGCTTTCGGAGACGCAACCGATTTATGGAATTTAAATGAGAGCACCTTACGGAAGGCTGTGTCCTATGGAAAATTAATCGACGGCGTCGATGTAAAGAAATTCGGCAAGCAATGGCTAATCACCAAGGCGGCCATGGTCAGAGAATACGGGCAGCTGCCGGACAGCGACAAAGGGCAAGCCTGATGGCTTGCCCCAAAGTTTAATCTGTTGTCATCCGATATGGCGCCGCCGCAAGCGTTACCGTTTTCTCCTGTATCCTCCGGCCTGAACGTGCATGCGCGTGAGGGATTTCTGAATGGCGATCTTCGCCCTGGCGACTTCGGAGTCGTCCTCGCTGGGATGCCTCAGCCAGTCCTCCGCCTTTTCCTTTTCCTGCTGCGCCCTTGTCACGTCGATATCCTCGGGCCACTCCGCCGCGTCGGTATAAATGATGATATCCTCCTTGACGTCGATAAAGCCTCCGGCCAGGGCCGCGATCCTGAAATCCTTCGCCCCGGCTTCCTGAAACCACAGCTCCCCCGCGTCGAGCAGCTTTACCGCCCAGGTATGGCCGGCCATAAAGCCCTCGTCACCGGTCAGAGTCCTGGCGATGACCAGCTCTACGTCCCCTTTATAAAAGAGTTTGGAAGGTGTGATCACCTCAAGCTGTACACTTCTAGGCATTTTTCTGGAACCTTTCTACAACTTCATCAATGCCGCCGGCAAACAGGAACAGCGACTCCGGAATTTCATCATGCTTTCCTTCCAGGATTTCCTTGAATCCTCTTACCGTTTCCTTCAGCGGGATATATTTGCCCGGGGTGCCGGTGAACGCTTCCGCAACGCTGAAAGGCTGGGACAGGAAACGCTGGATCTTTCTGGCTCTGGATACCACAAGCTTGTCGGAATCGGACAATTCGTCCATGCCGAGGATGGCGATGATGTCCT
>DLFX01000185.1 GCA_002482405.1 Firmicutes bacterium UBA7709
TCTCCGCCTCCCAGTTTTTTATCAAGTGCGGCGGTACCACGATGATGGCCGGATAGGCTTTCTTTTCTGATAAATACGCCAGCGCTTCGATTGTCTTGCCTAATCCCATTTCATCTGCCAGAAGCGCACGTCCGGCGCCGACCAGATAAGAAAGTCCTTCCTTTTGAAATTCTTTCAGTTCACCAATGAAATCCCGAGGCGGTATGATCTTATCTGGCCGCTGATTGAATCCATCGATCCTTGTTCGGTGTTCTACCGCTTCCTGATAGCTTGCTTCCCATGCTGCCTTATCAGTAATTTCAAGAGGAAAACGCATCATAAGCCAGTTCAGATTTTCCGCATTTCGCTTGGTATTCGGGAAATGGCAGTGGCCGCGGCCTTGTGATCTGGATCCTGGAAATAGTCGCTTGATGATCTCCACCGTTCCGGGATCTCCCTCGACAATCCAGTTGATGATCCTGTCTCCCATTTTTTCCGGATAGAGCTTCCCGAATGTTTCTTCCGGCTCTTCAAGCCTTTGCAGATATGCCGGTATCATAAAGCAATCCCCCACAGCTTCTGAAGGCCGATCACGGAGCAGGGTTTTCCATTCCATGACTGCTTAATCGGAAACTTCAGGCTGGTCTCTACCACGATAATGATGGCTTGTACCTCTTCAAATTCTGCATACCTATTTATCTGCGTTTCCAGGCTGGCTCGGTTTGGTTTTCCCTTCTTAACTTCAACGGCGATACCATAAGCGGTGAGGAAATCAACTCTGCTTCCGGTACCCAGCCTGTATTCTTTCTGATATTCGATTCCCGCAACGTCGAAGGCCTTCGCGATCTTATCCTGAAGGTCATATTCTTCAATGATCTTCCCGACCCGCAGCGTTTCGAGTGCGGATGTTACTTTTTCGATATCCATGAGCGATACCTCCTCTTAAAATAGAATCATTTACTCCGACAGATCTGGATCGTATTCATCGTCAATGCCCTCGCTGTCCAGCCTGTCCCCAATATCATCAAAGGCGCATGGCCGGTTCTCCAGAAGTTCATCTGCGCTGTCAAATACTCCAATGATTGACGGTATGCCGTTGTTCTTGATGTGGTAGAGTTTTTTCAGTTCATCCGCCATGCCGTAATCCATGACGGCTGTCCATTGCCGCGGATGTGTCCGGCGGGCCATCGACAGCTGATTATCTTTCCGCATGATTGCCGTTGCGCATCCATAACATCCGTTTCGGGGGATTTTATGTTCTACGCCCTGATCGTCGGTATAGCCCATGTCATAAAGTTCCGAGTAAGGCACATCGTACATGCGTATGTATTCCCAGATATCATCATCAGTCCAGATCTGGAGCGGATTACAGTGATAAAACGGATCATCTCCCAAATGTGGCCGGGACGATTTAAAAAGATATCCCCGGGTCGCAAAGTTGGTTTTTCGCGTCTGGCTCTCCGAGGCCATGAGCCCCTTGAAAATCACGTCCACGTCCAATTCAGCCTGTAACTGCTCCGACGGATCCTTTTTAATCAGCTTGCAGCAGTGCTGGCTGAATTTACATTCGCTTAAAACATCGTAATATTCGAGAAGCTTCTCGCGCTGGCTTGCACTGCTGGAAAAACTCAGGAAGCAGTCAATGTTAATACGCCTCGCATCCAACAGGGAAGCTGCCTTTCCCAGAATCGGAAAACCGTATTGATCCGCACACCACCAATATGACATCAGTGTCCCTTTCGGCCATACCAGCCTGCGGTTGCGAAAATTTTCCCACATTTGCGGTGTAGCTTTGTGTTCAAGTGTTCGAGTGGATTTTAGTTTCCCATCTTCTTTCAGTACCTCATGTATCCGCCCTTCTTTTATAAGCCAATCCAAAATTTCCCGCTGTGCCTGATATTTCAATCCTTCCTCTTCAGTTCGTTGGAGCTTCGTTTCATGGAAGTATTCACTGCCCCACTCTTTTCCAAGTTTCCGGGCAAATCTGAGCGATTCCGGATATTCAACTCCGGTGTTGCCGTAGATTATGTATGGATGCTTGTCAGGGAAATATGTCCGGATCAGATGCCATAATACCGTGCTGTCCTTTCCGCCCGAAAAAGCGATAGCTGTATGATGCGAGGATACCGCAAAGCCTTTTCTGATTTCTTTTACAGCCTTTGCGATCTTATAATCCAGCGGGCGCTTAAATTCCTTCATGATCTTTGAGTACGAAATATACATTTTACTCTCCTGTTTCAGACAGATATAATTCATGGGTACCGTTTCTCAATTTCTCCTCTTCATCGGAAAGCTCATATCCGAGCCTTTCCAGAAATTCGTAGACTGCGTCTAAGTTTTCATTTTTTTCATATCTTCCGTTGGATGAACAGTATCCCTGACGCGGGGAATCCATAGTATGCCAGATGGATACAAACAGGCTTCTCTCCGGCTGCATGTAGATCTGCTCTGTGAAGTCCGAAAACTCCAGATCATTTTCGCCCTCATTTTCGATGTTGAACGCCTTGGCGAAATCACTATAGTCAAGTCCCCAGCTATCATCCAGCATGCCTTTGATAATGTATTCGGCGATGATATCCATGTTTTTTCTTGCCTTGGTGGTCGTAATACTAAGTGCAAATTCATACCGCAGCTTATATGCACGTTCAGCCGCTTCTTTAAGGGTTGCGATTCGGAGCCGGCGCTGCTCCTGTTCTGCATTTACAGAAGAATCCTGGATATCTGACTTTATTTGATCACAATAGANNTATCCAATTGTTTGACACGAAATAGTAATATTTCTTTGCGTCTGCGTCCTCCGGCTTCTGAAATTCTTCATAATTATTAGCGTTATAGGTTGTCACATAACTTTTGCCGATGCTGTTTTCAATTTTTTCAGCAAAGGTTTGAAGCTGTTCTATCATAGATGCTATCGCCTTATCATTCTTCTCCTTGTCAATTGCCCTTTGCAGCTCCCATTTGAAATTAGGGGTACCGATCGTTTCCAGAATTCTATTTTTTAGATCAGGATCCTCAATCTTTTCAAGTTCCATATAATCCGACAATGTGGCTCCACGTTCTACAGATTTCTTAAATCGATCCTGGTCAAGCTCCGTCAGCTTTACCCGGTGACGCACTGTCGATTCTGAAAGTCCAGTTTTTTCGGATATTCCGCTTACGGTCTCTCCGAGATCCAGCATCATCTGGAAACCCTGGGCCTGTTCGATGGGCGTCAGATCGCTCCGTTGGATGTTCTCCAGGAGCATCGTCGCAACCTGGTCTTTGTGGTCCATTTGGCTGATCACGCAGGGGACTTCCGTCAGGCCAGCGAGTTTCGCAGCGGCCAGACGGCGGTGACCTATGACGACCGTATATGTAGCATCGATCGGAGCTTCTATCATTTCGCTCTTTCCGGCAGCGGAGTGCTTTTCAAAAACAACGTCCTTTAGAACGACAGTCAGGTTCTGCAATATGCCGCGGGCTTTTATAGACGCAACCAATTCTGTCAGGTCCCCGAGGTCCTTCCGGGGATTATCGGGATGCGGATAAATTTTGTTTACATCAATGTTCTGTATAATAGTCTTCATAATGGTTGTCTCCTTTTCTAAATAATTAATTTTTATTCCATTTTTCTCATG
>DLFX01000127.1:0-401 GCA_002482405.1 Firmicutes bacterium UBA7709
GTCGTGGTGATGGGCATATCGAAAACTTGGTATCATGCCGAAGTCGATGGCACACAGGGATATGTGAAGATCAGCGCGATTGGCGGGACCGCCTCCAACCAGTCTTCTGGCTCCGGCACACAGTCCGGCCAGTCAAGCGGATCGAATCAACAAAAAAATCAATCCTCTTCAAACAATCAAGGCACCCAATCTGGCGCAAAGCTCCGCACATACGGCGCCAAGCGCAATACCGACTACGGCTACAGCGTCGATGCCGTGGTTACGGAAGTAAGCAGCGGACAGTTCATTGTGAATGTCAATGTCCAACTGCCGCAAGATTTTATGAATGATGTTGTTGTTGCATACAATCTGTATGTGAATGGCGCTTTCACAGTATCGGCTGATCGTGTGCAACAGGGTAT
>DLFX01000127.1:442-2555 GCA_002482405.1 Firmicutes bacterium UBA7709
TATTTCAACATCACAGCCGCCAGTGCGGCGGACATCGTGTGCCTGGAGAAAAATGCCCTGGGCGCTGATGGCGATTATTGCATTATGGGGGCAACCTTGGAAAACGGCCAGGTGATTCATTACCTATCCACAGACGATACCGGCTGGCACCGGATGGAGGATGTGAACTTCGATGGGTATGATGATTTTGTGCCCCTCGTGGTCATAGGCCCAAGGAATCTGTGCGCTGTGTTCTATCTGTACAATCCGCAAACCGGCTTGTATGAGCCGCTAAACACACCGACGGATGATAGAGGCTATTGGACACATTCTCTGGACGCGGAAAAGCGGTACGTCATATCGCATGTGCAGGACGGTTGGCAATATGGCGAAAAAAGGATCTATGCATGGGAAGGGAATACGCTCGTCCTCTTGCGCAGCGCGACGGTTTCTCAAGTACATACCTTTGAGTATGGTGAAACCGGCATGACGGACCGTTGGGATTTTACACGCAATGAGATGATCGTGCGGGACCGTACCAAAGAACTGGCGAGCGAACAGGTTCTGTATCATGAAATCTATCCGGGCGATGATCCCGAGTATGAAGAACATGTGGCATTGTTTGAGGCAGCGTTATGGGACGGGCTATGATAATCAGAGGGGGCCATATAGCGCGGCGCAGGCTCACGGGAGAAACTTGTGGGGGACAATCAACTTTTTACGAAGGTGAACGGCTATGACGTTTGAAGCATTGAAAAACGATATCCTCAATTGCACGGATTGCAAGGACAAGTTTGGGTTTAATCCTGTACCCATCCTGCATGGCAAAGAAAGCTCAAAAATACTGCAAATAAGCCAGGCGCCTTCAGGAAATGTACATCTGACAAAAAAACCGTTTGACGACAGCACAGGCAAAAAACTTAAATATCAATGGTATCAAATTACTGACAGTGTTTTTTACAATGAAGACAATTTTTATTTTACCTCATTGGCGCATTGTTTCCCTGGAAAAAGTGCAAATGGTGGAGACAGGCTTCCTCCCATTGCCTGCGCTCAAAAGTGGCTGCAAAAAGAACTTGATCTTGTGAATAACGAAATATATATTATCCTAGGCAGCAAACCGGCAAAGTACATATTCCCAAACGAAAGTTATAACGAATTGATTTTTAAAGACAACTTCTTAAACGGTAAAACCGCAATTGTATTGCCCCACCCGTCGCCGTTAAATTTTAGGTGGTTTAAAAATCATCCCAACTTTGAAAACAGTAGACTTCCGGAAATCAGGCGGAAAATTTCGGAGACTTTAGGTTTAAGTTGCTCAACATTCGCACATCAACAATGAGGATCCATGTAAAAACGTGCGCTATGGGTTCTGAATCAAAGCGGTTGGCAAACGCATGGTTGATTGTCGCGAAGTGCGGGATCGGTTGCGACATGGTAGAGTCGATGAACCACCCGCCGCCAAAGTAAAAAGACCCGAACCATACGGAGTCCTTTATCCACACGCAGTTCGATCCTAATTCTTCATGTAGTAGAGCCAATTGCCGCCATACAACCAATTCATGCGCTCCGCCCATTCGATGGGCATAGTGTATCCAGTGGCATACGGGAAAAAGCAAACGAAAGACAATATGGCAGCAAACAGGAAGCACACGCTTACCGCTGCGGACAATCTTCGATTTTGCAGGGATATTTTATGAAATAAAAGCACGATCGCCAATACCAAAAAGGGGATTGCGGGCAAGAAATGGTATATAAACGTGGAACGGCTTACCAATGCCCAAGGCAACCATTGGGAAAGAAAGCCAACGACCAAGATGGCTGGCCTTCGGTCAGCGTTTTGCCTCCTCAGTAAACACGGCTTCAGCCAGGCGTAGGCTGAATACAGAAGCGCGATGATGCCTACCCANNTGCCCATCGCCATGATGGAGGATGCGTGTCCAGCAGAAGCAAACCTGTCCCCATACAACCACAAGGGCGTGGTGATGATAGGCCACTCGTACCATGCCGACTGGAAAACATGCGGCTGCGGTATCATATGGTGCGCAAGCATTTGCTGATGCAATGTGAGAAGCTTCGAAAAAGAAAAGCCCCCTTCATTTTGATAACCAGGATAGTAACTGCAAACGTAGAG
>DLFX01000127.1:2564-2786 GCA_002482405.1 Firmicutes bacterium UBA7709
GGCGAATTCGGTTCCAAGGACTCTGCCTATTGACTTCTTACCGCCTGATTCATGGCGCAAAGGCAATGCTTGGCGTTTTGCCTTGTCAATGGTTGCCCATACGAACAATGCAAATAAGCCAATGCCCCCGAAAGCTCCGTTCCATTTCGTCGCAAGGGCCAATCCGAAAAACACGCCCGAAAGAGCGAAAGGCACACGGCTAGTGATTTGACAACATTACGA
>DLFX01000242.1:0-2049 GCA_002482405.1 Firmicutes bacterium UBA7709
CGGGTGGCAATGGTCGCCTTATACATCATCATCGCTATTATTCTCTTTGCTTTTTTGGGGCCTGTGTTCTCACAGTATGACTATGCCCAGCAGATCAGAGGGTCGGAAAATATCGCACCCTGTTTTGCCCATCCCTTTGGCACCGACAACCTCGGTCATGATATTCTGGTCAGAACCATGTTCGGAACGAGGATATCTTTGATCATCGGAGTCGTAGCCAGCCTGATCGTTCTCGTCATCGGCTCGATTTACGGCGCCATTTCGGGATACGTAGGGGGCAGGGTGGACGATGTCATGATGCGTATCTCTGAAATGATCAGCACCGTACCGGATATCCTGGTGGTGCTGCTGTTGTCCACCGTACTGAAGACCCCGCTGCAGCATGCCTTTAACACCAGCGATCTGGCCATCGTAAAGGCCATCGGTATTCTGGGACCCAGCCTCGTTTCCATCTTCATCGTATTTGGACTGCTCTACTGGGTGCCCCTTGCCCGTATCATCCGGGGTCAGGTTCTGATGCTGAAGCAGCAGGAATTCGTGACGGCGGCAAAGGCGCTGGGAGCGCCCGGCAGCATGATCATCAAAAAGCATCTGCTGCCCAACTGCATCGGTCAGATCATCGTCGCCACCTGCCTTGAGATACCGTCTGCCATCTTTCTGGAATCCTTCCTGTCCTTCCTGGGACTGGGAGTCGCCGCGCCTATGACGAGCCTGGGTTCCCTTGCGTCGGACGCTCTCAGCGGCATGTATACCTACACATATCGGTTAATTATTCCTTCTATTATCCTGAGCGTCATGATCCTCTCCCTGAATCTCTTCGGGGATGGGCTGCGGGACGCTTTGGATCCGAGACTGAAGAAATAGGAGGAGGCTGACATGGCAAGTGAAAAAAATAATGAGAAGATATTGTTGAAGGTCGACGATCTGAGAGTTTCCTTCTTTACTCCCGCCGGCGAGGTCAAAGCCGTAGGAGGGATTTCCTACGATATCAAATACGGAGAAGTCATGGGTATTGTAGGGGAGTCGGGCAGCGGAAAAAGCGTCGAAGCCTATTCCATCATGGGCCTGCTCCAAAGTCCCGGCAGGGTTATCGGAGGGGGCATTGAGTTTGAGGGCGAGGACGTCCTTTCCTATAGCAAGCAGCGGATGGAGGATTTCCGGGGAAACAAGGTCAGCATGATCTTCCAGAATCCCATGACCTGTCTGAATCCTGTCTACACCATCGGGAATCAGCTCATGGAAGCGGTCCTCGTTCATCATAAAGTTCCTCAGAAGGAAGCGTGGGACAAATCGATCGAGATGCTGGAGCTCGTTGGGATCAACAATCCCCAAAAGCGCATGAAACAGCATCCTCACGAGCTTTCCGGCGGTATGCGCCAAAGGGTAATGATCGCCATGGGTTTGATCTGCAGCCCGAAGCTGCTCATCGCGGATGAGCCCACCACCGCTCTCGACGTGACCATCCAGGCGCAGATACTGGAACTGATGAAGCGGATACAGAAACAGACCGGAATGGCTATCATTTTCATCACCCACAATCTGGGTGTCGTGGCGGAGATCTGCGATAAGGTCGCGGTCATGTACGCGGGACGCATCGTGGAAAAGGGAATGGTGGACGACATCTTCTATCAGCCGAAGCATCCCTATACAGTCGGGCTCCTGCAATCCATGCCGAGAGTCGATGCGGAAGAATATGAAAGGCTGGTCCCCATCGCCGGAACACCTGTGGATATGCTGAATCCACCCGCCGGATGTCCTTTCGGCCCCCGATGCGGGCACTGCATGAAAATCTGCCTGAGAAAGACGCCGCCGCTGTTTGAAGTGGGCGACGGCCATTATTCCGCTTGCTGGCTGCTGGCGAGGGAAGAAGCAAAGGAGGGCGCTGGAAATGAATGATAACGTACTCGTCCGCGTCGAAAACCTGAAGAAATATTTTCCCATCAAAGAGGGATTTATGAAAGTAAAGAACGTTCAGGCCGTGGAGGATGTGAGCTTTTCCATCCGGGAAGGGGAGACCCTCGGTCTCGTGGGGGAATCAGGCTGCGGAAA
>DLFX01000242.1:2101-3037 GCA_002482405.1 Firmicutes bacterium UBA7709
GAAGAAAGATGCAGATCATCTTTCAGGATCCCTCCGCTTCGCTGGACCCCAGAAAGACGGTGAGCGAGATCATAGGGGAGGCCATCGATATTCACGGACTTGCGTCAGGCAAAGGAGAAAGGACCGAACAGATCCAGGAGCTGATGACCCAGGTCGGGCTCAACAGCGAGCACGGCAACCGGTATCCTCACGAATTTTCCGGCGGTCAGCAGCAGCGGATCGGAATTGCCAGGGCTCTGGCGGTTCAGCCGGAATTCATCGTATGCGATGAACCGATTTCCGCCCTTGACGTATCCATCCAGTCCCAGATCGTAAACATGCTGGAGGATATGCAGAATGAACTTTCACTGACGTATCTGTTTATCGCTCACGACCTTTCCGTCGTGAGGCATATCTCCAACCGGATCGGGGTAATGTACCTGGGAAATCTGGTGGAGCTTGCGGAAAGCAACGAATTGAATAAAAATCCGCTGCATCCGTATACCAAAACCCTGCTGTCCGCCGTTCCGGTGCCGGATCCGGAGAAGAGCAGGTCAAGAAAGAGGATTATTCTGGAGGGGGATATTCCAAGCCCGATGAACCCTCCCTCCGGCTGCCGGTTCCACACCCGATGCCCCTATGCGGAGCCTCGGTGTAAGGAAGCGGTCCCCGAGCTGAGAGAGCTGTCTCCCGGTCACTTTGCGGCCTGCCACCNNCACCTTTTATAGGAGCAGGCTCGTTGAACCATAAAGTGTATTAAATTGCTTGCCTGACGGCAGGAAAGAAGGAGGAGAAAGAGTTAAATGAAGACGAAGAGAGTTTTGATGTTAGCTCTCGTGTTCTGCCTGGTGGTTTCACTGGCAGCATGCGGCGGCGGCGGTGCAAAAGAAGCGGATAAAGGGTTTGAAATGACCATTTGTATCGCTTCTGAACCGGAGTCCATCGATCCGGCGCTAG
>DLFX01000242.1:3049-3525 GCA_002482405.1 Firmicutes bacterium UBA7709
TGATGAAGTATGTGAATGACGGAAAAGGAAACGCCGTACTCACAGAGGGCCAGGCGAAGAGCTATGAGATGAGCGACGACGGACTGGTTTACACCTTCAAGCTGAGAGACGACGCCAAGTGGTCCGACGGACAGCCCGTGACGGCCAAGGATTTCGTCTATGCATGGCAGCGGCTGGTCACACCTGAGACTGCAGCCGAGTATAACTACATGATCGACGCGGTGGTCAACGCCAATGAAATCATGGCGGGGGACAAGGATCCTTCCGAGCTTGGAATCAAAGCGCTGGATGATTCTACGGTAGAGATCACGCTTCATACGCCAACGCCGTACTTCCTGGAAGTGTGCGCATTCCCGGCAACCTTCCCGGTGCGTCAGGATATGATCGAAAAGGGAGGGGATCAGTGGACCTTTGATCCCGCCACCTATATCGGAAACGGCTCTTATAAGCTGAGCGAATGGAAACACAACTCCTCG
>DLFX01000242.1:3542-5071 GCA_002482405.1 Firmicutes bacterium UBA7709
CCGGATTCCATCAAGTTTGTTTTAATGGATGACGATAACGCGAAGCTTGCCGCATACAGAAGCGGGGAGCTGCTTCACATCTGGTATCCTCCGGTGGATGAGATCCCCGGGCTTCTTTCGTCGGGTGAACTGGTTGCCAACGACCTCCTCGCCACCTATTACGCGTGCTTCAATGTGGAAAAACCGCCCTTTGACGATCCTCGCGTAAGAGAAGCATTTTCTCTCGCCATCGACAGAAATTACATCGTGAAGCAGATCACCGGTACCGGTGAAGCTCCTGCAGGCGGATTCGTACCAAACGGAGTAAACGATCTGGCAGGACCCGGACACGATGATTTCAGAACTGTCGGCGGCGACTATTACAGCGTCGATCCCGCAGACTATAAAGCAAACTGCGACAAGGCCCGCGCCCTGCTGGCAGAGGCCGGCTATCCCGGCGGAAAAGGGTTCCCCATCGTAGATTACATGTACAACACGATGGACCTGCACCGCGCAATCGCTGAAGCGCTGCAGAACATGTGGCAGACCGAGCTGGGCGTAACCGTATCGCTGAACAATCAGGAGTGGAACGTGTTCCTGGATACCAGAAAGGACGGGAATTATATGGTGGCCCGTAACGGATGGACCGCCGACTACAATGATCCCATCACCTTCCTGGATATGTTTGTCAGCACCAGCGGAAACAACGATTCCCAGTACAAAAATCCGAAGTTTGACGCTGTGATTGCAAAGGTCAAGAGCGCCAAAACCGCAGAGGAGCGGTTTGCCGGAATGCATGAGGCGGAGGATATCCTCTTTGCCGACAAGGTATTGGCTCCCATCTTCTTCTACACCCAGCCTTACATGCAATCCGACAAGGTCAAGGGAGTGTACTATTCGCCTCTGGGCAATTTCTACTTCCAGTACGCGACTCTGGAAGAATAGCATTCAGGTAAAATCGTCCGGCCACAGGCTTGACGCAAATATAACGAGGCGGGAGACATCTCCCGCCTCGCTTAATGTGCGGATTTCATTTTTCAACCGATTTCCTTCGGGTAGACCATGTATACATGACCTGCCGATATTGACAAATATATAACGAAATGCTAACATGGTAACCGTGAGCGAGTTATAACAGCAGTCGTGAATTGCATAATTGCATATTGGAGGAAACCCGGATGAAAAACATGAAGGTAATAACCGCCGACGAGGCGGCAAAATTCGTTAAAGACGGAATGACCGTGGCGTCCAGCGGATTTGTCGGAAGCGCAATTCCCGAATCTCTGACAAAGGCGCTGGAAAAAAGATTTTTAGAGACAGGATCTCCAAAGGATCTGATATATTTTTATGCCGCCGCTCAGGGAAACCGGGACGGAAGAGGCGCCGACCACTTTGCGCATAAAGGCATGACGAAAAGAGTCATCGCGGGCCATTACAACACGGCTCCCGCTCTCGGTAAATGCATACTGAACAACGAAATCGAAGGCTACAATCTGCCCCAGGGCACCTTGTCCCAGCTCTGCAGGGACATCGCCGCCCACAAGATCGGG
>DLFX01000242.1:5087-5691 GCA_002482405.1 Firmicutes bacterium UBA7709
ACAGGGCGGAAAGCTGAACGACATCACGAAGGAAGACATCGTCGAGGTGGTGGAAATACTGGGAGAAGAGAAGCTGCTTTACAAGGCTTTCCCCATCGATGTCGTCTTTCTGAGGGGCTCTTATGCCGACGAGCTGGGGAATGTCACCATGGAGAGGGAAGTGGGGACCCATGAGGTAACGGCTCTGGCTCAGGCCGCAAAGAACAGCGGCGGAAAGGTGTTCGTTCAGGTCGAAAAGATTGTCAAAGCGGGAACGCTGGATCCGCGGCTCGTCAAGATCCCGAGGATCTATGTGGACGGCCTCGTCATCTCCGAACCCTACGATCATCAGCAGTCCTTCGACCATGACTTCGATCCGTCCCTGACGGGAGAGATCACGGTCCCTGTAGACAGCCTGGAAGTGCCGCCTATGAGCGCAAAAAAGGTCATCGGACGCAGAGCCGCCATGGAGCTGACGGAAAATACCGTCGTTAACCTTGGCATCGGCATTCCCGAATATATTTCCGCTGTCGCCAACGAAGAGGGGATCGGCGACTACATGACTCTGACCGTGGAAGCGGGTCCCGTTGGAGGAGTTCCCTGCGGAGGTTCACAGTTTGGAGCT
>DLFX01000242.1:5741-8581 GCA_002482405.1 Firmicutes bacterium UBA7709
CTTAGGTCTGGCTCAGGCGGATAAGCAGGGCAATATCAACGTAAGCAAATTCGGGCCGAGAATCGCAGGCTGCGGCGGCTTTATCAATATCACCCAGAATGCGAAAAAGGTGTTCTATTGTGGCACCTTCACAGCAAGCGGACTGAAGACCGATATCCGCGACGGAGAAATCAAAATCCTTCAGGAAGGAACCGAAAAGAAGTTCATCGACGAGGTTGAGCAGGTCACCTTCAGCGGCGAATATGCCGCAAAGATCGGCCAGCCGGTTATGTACATTACGGAAAGAGCCGTGTTTGAACTGCGGAAAGACGGAGTCTATCTGACGGAAATCGCTCCGGGAATCGACCTCAAGACTCAGATCCTCGATCTGATGGACTTTGAGCCCAAGATGGACGGAACGCCGAAGCTGATGGACAGACGGATCTTCTGCGACGAACCCATGGGATTGAAATAAAAACGTATTGAGATCAGAATAAAGATGCGATGACCCGATGGGATTGAAATAATAAGGCGGAAAAGCCTGGAGGATGGAATTAAACCCGCCTCCCAGGCTTTTTCATATTTTTTTCCTGGCGGAAATTGCGAAGCCACTTTTTTTACCAATAAGTGTAAAATGATGTTACAATAGATATTGATAGAGTCGGGAAGGGGATAATAAAAGCAATGATACAACGTCATACATACGGATATTTCTATGGGATTCTGTCCGCAGCTTTGTACGCATCGGTTTCCATCGTTGCAAAGCATCTCATTACAGGAGGCGCTCATCCTTTTGTGATCCTGTTTTATCAATATGTTTTCACGGTGGCGATCCTGGGAATCTGGCACCTGATAAGGAATCCCCGTGCCTTGCGCTGCGATATGAAAAAGATCGGCTATTTTGCGATTCTGGGCGTTGCCGGCGGAGGGGCCACAAATTTGCTCTTTTATAGTTCTCTGGGGTATCTCGACGCCGGAATCGGGTCGATGCTGCTATTCTTGCACCCTGTTTTCATTACCGTATTCTTTGCCGTATCCAAAATCAAGGCCATGAAGCCGATAAATTTTTTCTGCACTCTGATGGCGGCATTTGGCGCGGCCATCGTTCTCAATGTATTCTCCGGCTCCCTGAGCTTTCCCGTGGCGGGCGTCGCTCTCGGGCTCCTGGGAGCAATCACTTACGCGTTCTATAATATATTCGCTGATTTAAAGCTGAAGGAGGAGGATCCCAACGTCATCAATTTTTATGCCGGCGCCGCTGCGATGCTGTTTTCCGCAGTGGTTGCCGCCGGAAGCGGCGTCGGCTTTCAGATAAACCCCGCTTCTCTGCCTTCGCTCATATTTCTTTCCGTGTTTTCCGGAGTGATCCCATCATACTGTTTCCTGACAGCGCTGAAGTATATCGGTTCGGAGAAGGTTTCCGTGATCGCATCCCTTGAACTGCCCCTGACGCTGATCATGGCCTTTACGATCCTGAAGGAGCACATGGAGCCCGTCCAGCTCCTCGGCGTCGCCCTCATCGTATTTGCGACGATCCTGCTTCACCGCACGGAATCGGCAAAAACCCCAGAAGACGCCAAAGACGAAAACCACGAATCGCCCTCGGATCCGAAAGCGGCTGGAAAACCAGAATAAAATGCATTATAAAAGCGCCATGACGTGGGTATTCTCCAATGGAAGACGTGAATCCTTTTGTAAAAGCGGATGGAAAGATAGAATAAAATGCATAAAAAAAACGGCGCGTCGGCATATTTTCATAGAAAACCGTTGGAGCCCCAGTTAACTGGAAGCGACCGGATTTTCGAGAAAATATGCCTGACAGCCGTTTAAATATGTTATTTATTCTGGAACTTTGCAGGCCGCTTTTCGAGGAACGCGCTCATTCCTTCTTTTCTGTCCTCAGAGCTGAAAGGCCCTACAAGAGCTTCCCCTTCGAGGGTGACGCCTGTCAAAACGTCAAGGCCGATTCCGTTGTTGATGGCCAGTTTGGCTGCGGAGATCGCGATAGGAGCCTTGGACATGATGGTTCTCGCGACTTTTTCAGCCGTTCCCATCAGTTCTTCTGCGGGCACCACTTTTTCAACAAGTCCGATTCTGTATGCTTCCTGGGCGTCGATCATCTCTGCGGTCATGATGAGGTATTTGCCCATTCCTTTGCCTACGAGCCTTGGAAGCCTCTGGGTTCCGCCGAATCCGGGAATGATTCCGAGATTTACCTCAGGCTGTCCGAATTTCGCCGCTTCCGATGCGATTCTGATATCGCAGGCCATGGCAAGCTCGCAGCCTCCGCCGAGAGCGAATCCGTTGATGGCTCCGATCACAGGCTTTTCGATGGTCTCAATGAGGTTCATAACCTTCTGGCCTTTGATCATCATGGCTCTGCCCTCCAGCGTAGTAAGGTTCACCATCTCGGAGATATCCGCGCCTGCCACAAAAGCCTTGCCTTCTCCCGTGAGGATTGCAGCTTTTACATCGGAATCGTTATTCACGGTGGTAAAAGCGTCGTATAATTCATCCAAAACCTCGTTGCTCAAAGCATTCAGAGATTTCGGCTTGTTTACCGTAACAAAAGCGATCCCGTCTTTTACTTCGTAATTTAAGTGCTGATACATGGTATTACTCCCTTTCTTTAAGATATTTTCTGTCTTTCGACCTTCAATGAATTACTTTATGAGTCAATCTTATCATTAAGATTTTAATTAATCAATGGGTTTCGAAATTGTCAGACAATTAACGTTAAAATATTATCAAAAACTTATTGTATTTGAAATTTTATTGTGCTATCATGTGCCTAACAACTTAAAACACTGAAACCACAGCATTTTTGGAGGTAAAAAAATGGCAAACTTATTCTTTATTCC
>DLFX01000124.1:0-3427 GCA_002482405.1 Firmicutes bacterium UBA7709
GATCTCCAGACAGAGGTACTGGGGAACCCCGATTCCCATGGTCTGGTGTGAAACGTGCGGCTGGGTTCCGGAAAAGGAAGAAAACCTTCCCGTTCTGCTGCCTACCGACGTCGTCTTTACCGGAAAGGGAGAATCCCCGCTGACCACCAGCAAGACCTTTATGGATANNTGGATACCACATGTCCTAAGTGCGGCGGAAAGGCCGCCAGGGAAACGGATACCATGGACACCTTCCTGGATTCCTCCTGGTATTTCCTGAGATATACCGACGCAAAGAACAGCGAACGCATCTGGGATCAGAAGAAGGCGGATTACTGGATGCCGGTGGATCAGTATATCGGCGGCGTGGAACACGCAATCCTGCACCTGCTCTATGCCAGGTTCTTTACAAAGTTCCTCTATGACCTGGGGTACTGCAAGGCGGACGAGCCCTTCACCAACCTGCTGACCCAGGGCATGGTCCTGAAGGACGGCACCAAAATGTCAAAATCCAAGGGGAATGTGGTAAGCCCGGAGGAGATCATCAACAAATACGGCGCGGATACGGCGCGCCTCTTTATCCTGTTCGCATCTCCGCCGGAAAAGGAGCTTGAATGGTCCGACGCCGGAGTGGAAGGAAGCTACCGCTTCCTGAACAGGGTGCACCGCCTTGTTGTCGAACTGACCGATAAGCTGAAGGACGCCCCGGCGGACTGGCAGGCCGTAAGCTCCGACGACAAGAAGCTGAACTACGCCATGAACGCCACCATCAAAAAGGTGACGGAAGACGTGGGCGGAAGGTTTAACTTCAACACGGCCATCAGTTCCATTATGGAGCTGGTCAATGAAATCTACCGGTACAAGGAAATCGAGCAGATCAATCCTGGTTTGGNNTTTGCTGAAAACCGCCATTGAAAATCTGATATTGATCTTGTCCCCGTTCACTCCGCATATCTGCGAGGAAATGTGGGAGTACACCGGTCATAAAAACGCGGTTTACCTTGAAAAATGGCCGGCTTACAGCGAAGCTGCCCTGGTGAAGGATTCCGTTGAGATCGTGATTCAAGTCAACGGAAAGCTAAAGGATAAGCTTGAGGTTGCAAGCGGCCTCTCCAAAGAACAGATGGAAGAAGCCGTAATGGCCAATGAAAAAGTTAAGGCATTANNATTAGTGGCCGGCAAGGAAATCGTGAAACTTGTTGCCGTGCCAAATAAATTATTTAATATCGTCATACACTAAGAAAATATTGAACGGAAAAAAATAATAAAAAAGAAAGGATTTAAACTTGAAAATTTTAGAAAACAATAAAGGAACCGGCCCGGTTAAGGTGATTCCAATTGGCGGTCTGAACGAAATCGGAAAGAATATGACCCTGTTGGAATACAAAAATGACATCATGATCATCGACTGCGGGATGTCGTTTCCTGATGATGAAATGTTCGGAATTGACATTGTAATCCCTGATTTCAGCTATCTGATCAAGAACAGGGATAAAGTAAAGGGCATGATTCTGACTCACGGTCACGAGGACCATATCGGAGCCATTCCCTACCTCCTGAGAGAATTGAATATCCCCATTTACGGCACCAGGCTGACCCTTGGTCTGGTGGAGAACAAGCTGAAAGAGCATGGGATCAAGGGTAAGCTTAACACCATCAAAGCGGGACAGACCGTAAAGATAGGCGTCTTTAATGTGGAAACCATTCGTACAACCCACTCCATCGCGGATTCCATCTGCCTGGCCATCGACACCCCGGCAGGCGTCGTATTTCACACGGGAGACTTTAAGATCGACTATACGCCTATCGACGGCGAACCCATCGACTTCCGAAAGCTTGCGGAGCTCGGCAGCAAGGGCGTTCTCCTGATGATGNNGCGGACAGCACCAACGCGGAACGGAAGGGGTATACCGCATCGGAAAAAACCGTCGGCGTTACCCTTGAAAACATATTCCGCGGCTCTGAGGCGAGGATCCTCATCGCGACGTTCTCTTCCAACGTGCACCGCGTTCAGAGGATTATCGACACTGCCGTGATGTTCGGCAGAAAGGTCGCCATCTCGGGCAGGAGCATGGTAAACGTCGTCAACCTCGCCATTGAACTGGGATATCTGAAGGTGCCTGAAAATGTTCTCGTGGACATAAACAAGATCAAGCACATTCCGGATAAGGAGCTGGTGATCATCACCACGGGCAGCCAGGGCGAGCCTATGTCCGCACTGTCCAGGATGGCGTCGTCGGATCACAAGGCGGTCCAGATTAAAAAGGGCGACATGGTGATCCTGTCCTCTAGCCCCATACCGGGAAATGAAAAGACCATATCCAACGTAGTAAACAAGCTCTTTGAAAAGGGAGCCGATGTGATCTACTCCGATATCGCGGACATCCACGTTTCCGGACACGCATGTTCGGAGGAGCTTAAGCTGATCCACTCCCTGATCAAGCCGAAATATTTTATGCCGGTTCATGGAGAATACCGGCATCTGAGGCAGCATGCCCTGATTGCGGAGCAGATTGGCATGTCTCCGGACAACATCTTTATCCTGGAGAACGGGGAAATGCTGACCATGAATAAGGACAGGGTTATGAAATCCAAGGAAGAGGTTTCCGCTTCCGCGACCCTGGTTGACGGTCTGGGCGTCGGAGATGTGGGAAACATCGTGCTGAGGGACAGAAAGCTGCTGTCGGAATCCGGCCTGATCATCGTCGTAGCCGCCATCGACAAGAGCACCGGCATGATCTGCTCCGGCCCGGACATCATATCCCGAGGCTTTGTCTACGTGAGAGAAAACGAGGACCTGATGAACTCGGCAAAGATGGCCGTAAGCGCCAGATTGGACAAATGCTACGCAGGCGGACTGAGAGACTGGGCGGGCCTGAAAAATGCGGTAAAGGATGAACTGAAAAACTTCATCTACGAAAAGACCAAGAGGAGCCCGGTAATTCTGCCAATATTTTTGGAGGTGTAAAATGAACGTACATGACGAAGCCCACAACCTTGCAAGAGCCATCAAAGAATCTCCTGAGTATCAGGAGTATGTGAGGTTGAAGGAAGCTGCTTCCGCCAACGAGGAGCTGGCCGCCATGCTCAACGATTTCCAGTCGAAGCAGTTCGAGATCCAGGCAAAACAGATGATGGGCGAGGAGCTGGGCCCCGAGATGATGGAACAGGTGCAATCCCTTTATCAGATCCTGATGAAGGATCCCCTGGCGGCCCAATATGTTCAGGCGGAGATGAGGTTTTCCTTGCTGATCAACGATGTCTATACTATACTGGGGGAAGTGATCCAATTTGGAAANNAATATGATCAAAACCGAAAAGGAAATCGAGGCCATATCCAGGGCCGCGGCTCTGGGAGACCGCTGCTTTACTCACATCCTCGGCTTTATCCGGCCGGGTATGAGCGACAGGCAGGTCGCCGACGAGATCGAACGGTTCTTGTATGAAA
>DLFX01000124.1:3451-5378 GCA_002482405.1 Firmicutes bacterium UBA7709
AGCGTGTCAGGAGAACGGTCCTGCCTTCCCCACGGAGAGCCGACGGACAAGATCATTCAAAAGGGAGAGTTTCTAACCCTTGATTTTGGAGCGGTCATCGACGGCTACTGCGGAGATATGACCCGCACCGTCGCCATCGGCCACGCTACCCCTGAGATGAGAAAGGTCTACAGCATCGTTCTGGAAGCACAGCTCGCCGCAATGGACTTTATCAAGGCGGGAGTGAGATGCTTCGACGCGGATAAGGTGGCGAGGGACATTATCACCAATGCGGGCTATGGAGAATATTATCCCCATGGATTGGGACACGGCGTCGGAACTGAGGTGCATGAACCTCCTACCCTCAACGCCAGGAGCGAAGAGGTCCTGGAAAAGGACATGGCGGTGACCATCGAACCGGGGATCTATATCCCTGACAGGTTTGGCGTGCGCATTGAAGACTTGGCAATTGTCACGGAGTTTGGTATAATAAATAAAGTTGAGTCACAGAAGGAACTGATTATTCTGTAGCTGAAATATTTTGGAGGTATTTTAATATGATTTATGCTAGCGATTTTAGGAAAGGGATTACCTTTGAGATCAACGGAGAACCGCATGTAGTCCTTGATTTCCAACATGTGAAGCCCGGCAAGGGCGCCGCATTTGTGAGGACCAAATATAGAAACATCCTGACCGGAGCTACAAGAGAAGAAGCGTTCAATCCAAATGNNTAGAAAACGCACGAATCGAGACAAAGCAGATGCAGTATCTGTACAACGACGGCGAGCTCTACTACTTTATGGATCAGGAAACCTACGATCAGGTTCCTCTGATGCAGGATCAGGTTGAGGATGCGATCCTCTATCTCAGGGAAAACGACATGGCGACGATCAAATTCTTCAAGGACAACGCATTCCAGGTGGAACCGCCGAACTTTGTAAATCTGAAGGTCATTGAGACAGAGCCGGGCGTAAAGGGCGATACCGCAACGAACGTTACAAAGGCGGCGACCGTTGAAACCGGAGCGGTAATACAGGTTCCGATCTTCATCGAAGAAGGGGAAATCATTCAGATCGACACAAGAACGGGCGAGTATTTATCAAGAGCAAAATAAATAATAGGATTAGGAAGCGAATCATTTCGCAGAATATCTATTCTGCGAAATTTTTTCATAGGGGCAGATACATGAGCACGAAACGCAACAGGATAAAAAATCAGAAACGTTTACTGATTTACGGCGTTATCGCAATAGGGGCCGTCATTATCGCAGCTTCTGCGATTTTTTCCCTGTACATGGGAGCGGCGAACAAACCGGCAGACCCGGGCAGCAAGGAAACCTATACGGTTACGATCCCGTCCGGAACGGGAACCGCGGAGATCGCCGGAATCTTAGAGGAAAACAATATCATCAAAAAAACGGGAGTCTTTAAATTTCAATCCAAAACAAAAGGCTATGACGGTAAATACAAGGCCGGACAGTATTCCCTGTCGCCGGGAATGTCCATGGAAGAGATCATGAAGATCCTTGTGGCGGGAAAAGCGAATACGGCACGGTTCACCATACCGGAGGGCTACGATATCAAGCGGACGACGGAAAAACTCTCCAAGGAAGGCCTGATCAACGCTGAGGCTTTTGAAAAGGAAATCGAGAGCGGGACATTCAACTACAGATTCCTGGCCGACGCGCCTGCGGGCCCCAACCGTCTGGAAGGATTTCTGTTTCCGGATACCTATGATATTTTCACAGACGCAAATGAACACGATATCATAGACAAGATGCTGTACCAGTTTGATAAAGTGTTTACGGACGAGTATTATAAACGTGCGGAAGAGCTGGGAATGAGCGTGAGGGAGGTGGTCACCCTGGCGTCCATCATCGAGCGGGAGGCTCGGGTGCCCGAGGACAGGCCCGTGATTGCAAGCGTGTTTTACAACCGGCTGAAGATCG
>DLFX01000119.1:0-276 GCA_002482405.1 Firmicutes bacterium UBA7709
GGAAAAAAACCCATGCTTGCGGCCTGCGACGTCTATCGTCCCGCCGCCATCGACCAGCTTGAGATCGTGGGGAAAAGCGTGGACGTTCCGGTTTTCACCATGCGAGACTGCAAACAGCCTGAGATCATCGCGGAGAAAGCGATGAAGGAGGCGGAATATAAAGGCTATGACGTGCTCATACTCGATACGTCGGGCAGGCTGCACATCGACGACGAGCTGATGGATGAGCTTGTCAGGATCAAGCAGAGGACAAAGCCCCATGAGATCCTTCTCGTG
>DLFX01000119.1:287-13282 GCA_002482405.1 Firmicutes bacterium UBA7709
ATGCGGCGGCGGGCTTCAATGAAAAGCTTGGCATCGACGGCATCATCATGACAAAGCTGGACGGCGACACGAGAGGCGGCGCGGCGCTGTCCGCAAAGAACGTCACCGGCAAGCCGATCAAATTCATCGGCGTCGGAGAAAAGCTCGACGCCCTGGAGCCGTTCCACCCGGAGCGGATGGCCTCGAGAATTCTGGGAATGGGCGACATGATGAGCCTCATTGAAAAGGCCCAGGAAAATTATGACGATGAGAAGGCCGCCGAACTCGAAAGAAAGATGAAGAAAAACGAGTTCACCCTGGAGGATTTCCTGGAGCAGATCGGTCAGATCAAGAAGATGGGCGGCCTGGCAAAGATTCTGGACATGATGCCGGGCATGAGCGGCAAGGCGATGAAAGATGTGGATCTTGAGGGCGGAGAGAAGGAGTTCATCCAGATGGAAGCCATCATCCAGTCCATGACGAAAGAGGAGAGAAGAGATCCCTCCGTCCTGAACGCAAGCCGGAGAAAGCGGATTGCCGCGGGAAGCGGCCAGCCCGTAAGCCGGATCAACAACCTGATCCGAAAATATGACGAGGCCCGGAAGATGATGAAACAGCTGACCGGCGCGCCGAAATTCAAGAAAAACAGGATGTTCAAGGGCTTTTAACATTCTGTCCGGCTCTTTAGAGCCGTTGACAGAATTTATGCTGANNCGAATCTTTGATTCGTAGATTTTTATCGTATAGCCTTTATAATATCATATAAAAGAACAGTACAAGAAGGAGGTGTAACATATGGCAGTAAAGATCAGATTAAAGAGAATGGGCGCTCATAAAAAACCTTTTTATAGAGTAGTCGTTGCAGATTCCCGTTCGCCGAGAGACGGAAAGTTTATTGAGGAAATAGGCTATTATAATCCTTTAACCGACCCAGCGGATATCAAGATTGACGGAGAAATGGCAAAGAAGTGGATTTCAAACGGAGCTCAGCCTACGGAAACTGTAAAAAGCCTTTTCAAAAAATCAGGAATTATGGAATAAGGAAAGCGGTGAAGACTTATGGTAGAACTGGTTGAAGCTATTGCAAAATCACTTGTTGATAATCCTGATGCGGTAGAAGTGAAAGAGGTAGAAGGAAAACAGGCTATTGTGATCGAACTGAAGGTCGCCCCCGACGATATGGGAAAAGTGATCGGCAAACAGGGAAGGATCGCCAAGGCGCTTCGCACCGTCGTTAAAGCCGCAGCGACCAAAGCAAATAAAAAAGTGGTAGTAGAAATCGTACAATAGGGATTCTGCAATACTGCGAAGTTTGTGGCACATATATTTATTATATGTGCCTCTATTTTTACGGAAATCCCCCGGCCTGCGGTCAAGGGGTTTTTCCGCTATAACTGTTGAGGATGACTATGGACAAGATAAAAGTTGGACAAGTGGTGAACGTGGTGGGGCTCAAAGGCGAACTCAAGGCCTACCATTATTCGGACTACAAGGAGCGCTTCGAAGAGCTGTCAAAGGTTTACCTGGAGGATACCCGGTATCATATCACAGGGGTTCGGTACATGAAGGAAATGGTGATCCTGAAGCTTGAGGGGATCGACGACCGCGGGTCGGCGGAAATGCACAAGGGAGAAAACATCTATATCGATCAAGAGGATTTGAGAGTGCTGCCGAAGGACACCTATTATATTTTCGATCTCATCGGCCTTGCGGTGATCGACGAGAACGGCGTCAGGCTGGGAACCATTTCCGACGTGATCCAGAACAGCGCCCAGGACCTGTACGAGGTCGAGAAGGAGAACAAAAGCAAATTCCTGATACCGGCGGTGGAAGAATTTGTTTTAAAGATCGACCTTGCNNAAGTGACCGTCAGGCTCATCGAAGGTCTGATGGAGGGGTGAGGGCTATGAAGATCGATATATTGACGCTTTTCCCGGAAATGTTCGGCCCTGTTACCCAGGAGAGCATTCTGGGAAGAGCCAGAGAAAACGGAATATTGGATATCCGGCTGGCGGATATCAGGGAATACAGCCAGGACAAGCATAAAAAGGCGGACGATTATCCCTTCGGCGGCGGCGCCGGGATGGTCATGATGGCCGATCCGGTTTTTCGCGCGCTGGATGCCATAGGCGCCAGGGGAAAGAGGATATTCTATATGTCCCCAAGAGGCCGTATCCTGGATCAGGAGCTGATTGCAGAGCTGGCCGGAACGGAGGAATTCGTGATCTTATGCGGTCATTATGAGGGCGTTGATCAAAGGATCATCGACTGCTGGAATATGGAAGAAATCTCAATAGGCGATTACATCCTGACCGGAGGGGAGCTGCCCGCGATGATCCTCATCGACGCGGTGGCAAGGCTGGTGCCGGAGGTTTTAGGCAGCAGCGCCGCCCACAATGAGGAATCCATCTATTCCGGGCTGCTGGAATATCCCCAATATACCAAGCCCCGGGAATATGAAGGAATGGATGTCCCGGAGGTTCTGGTTTCGGGTAATCACAAGCTGATCCATCTCTGGCAGTTTGAAAAATCCCTGGAGCTGACAAGAGAAAGAAGGCCGGATCTCTGGGAAGAGTTTCTGAAGAAGGAGAGCATGCTCACAAAGGACGAAAGAAAAATTCTTCAAAAAATAGCGGAACAATCGAAATGAGGGAAATTCTAGGAATATTTTGGATCAGTTTTTCAGTAATTGGAATAGCAGTGGTTGTATTTGGAAGGGCGTTCATATATAATTAAAGCTTGAAAGGCTTTGACGGAGGTGCTGACGACCATGAAAAAGGGAAGAAAGAGAATCATAATGATATTTTTTACGACTCTTGTCATTCTCTTTATCATCATATACGTGCTTCCCAACGTTACCGGCGCCCTGAAAAAGACTGAGATCATCGAATACGGAAGCCTCCAGGTGACGGACCACGTTACGGCTTATATCGTTCGAAATGAGACTGTTTATTTTGCCAACAAATCGGGAACCATTCAATATTATATACCGGAGGGAGAACAGGTCCGAAAGGGCACCAAGATTCTTGACATCACATCCGGAGGCGCCAGCGACAAAGAGAGCAGCTATCAGAAGCTTACGGAGCGGATTTCGAAATTTAACGGCGGCGAAAGTCTGTTCAATGACGATATCAAGAAGATCAAAGCGCAGATTACCAAGCTTGAAAACGACCATGCCACCGCCCTGAAATCGGGGGAAAAGGAGCAGGCGGCCAGGATCGAACAGCAGCTTCAGCGGCTGAATCAGAAAGAGGAGTACATACGGGCAACTGACGAATCGGCGAAAGACGAGATCGTCAAGGAGAATAAAGCTGCCAATGCAGCGGGGGTCATGCCGGAGAATTATGTAAGTCAGTCCAACGGAGTGATCAGCTATTACATCGACGGATATGAATCGGAATTTTCACCGGAAAGCATGGCGCTTCTGAGCCATGAAAAGGTCCGGGGCCTCAACATAGACGTTCAGAACGTCACCAGGGAGACGACGCTGGCGAAGGAACCGTTATACAAGGTCGTCGACAATCAGAAATGGTATGCGGTCTTTTGGGTCGCTCCGCAGAATATCGTAAAATATGAAAAAGGGAAAAAGGCTACCATCAATCTTCCTTTGGGACAGGTTGAGGGAAAGATTTCAGATATCATCGACGACAAAGGCCAGTGGCTCGTCATCATGGAATTCAACAGATATTATGAGGAATTCGCCCAAATCCGGAAGGTGGACGCGGAAGTCGTCACGTCGGATTACAGCGGATTGATCATCAGAAATGAGAGCATCACGTCAAAGGACGGTCAGCCGGGAGTCTATGTCAGAGATAAAAGCGGCGCGTATGTGTTCAAGCCGGTAAAAATCATAACCAGCGACGGCGAATGTTCTCTGGTGGAGGTCTCATACTATTATACAGAGGACGGCACGAAGGTGGATACGGTAAATATCTACGACGAAATACTAAAGAAACCGAATTGATTTGTTTTTAAGAAGCGCCGCGCCGGGGTATTTCCATAGAAACCGTCCGAGCGAAGCGAGCGGTTTCCAACGTTCCTTCGGAACTCCGACTCGCTACGCTCGCTGCTGTCCGTTTTGCCAGCCAAGCAAGCTTGGGGCAAAAAGGCAAGGGAATACCCCTGGCAGGCGCTTATACTGAATAGAAAGGGCGGGTTATTATGAGTATTAAGGAGAACATCGAAACAATCAACAGGAATAAGGGCGAGATCGCGGGCAGAGTCGGACGCAAGCCCGGCGAAGTTTTGCTTGTTGCGGTGACAAAGACGAGGACGGCGGAGGAAATCAACGAAGCCATTGATGCGGGAATCACGGATATCGGGGAAAACAAGGTCCAGGAGATCATGGACAAGCATGAAGCCGTGAAACCGGTCCGCTGGCATATGATTGGACATTTGCAGACGAATAAGGTAAAATATATCATCGATAAGGTATCGATGATCCACTCCGTCGATTCATTCAAGCTGGCCGAGGAGATCGACAGGCGGGCGGAGCAGCACGGAACAGAGATGGACATCCTGATCCAGGTCAATTCGGCTCAGGAGGAAAGCAAATTCGGGATTACAACGGAGGAGACGGGAAAGCTGATCGAAGAAATTCTGGAGCATTGCCCGAATATCAGAATCCGGGGGCTCATGTGCATCGCGCCTTTCGAAGACGATCCGGAGAATGTGAGGATCTATTTCCGGGCGGTGAAAGAGCTGTACGACCAATACGCGCGGATTTCTCATCCGAGGCTGGATTTCAAATATCTCTCCATGGGGATGTCCCACGATTATGAAGCGGCGATTTTGGAAGGCTCCAATCTGATCAGAGTCGGCACCGCGATTTTCGGGGAGAGAAATTACAACAAATAAAGGAGGAGTAGAAATGGGAGAAGGTTTGTTCTATAAACTGAAAACACTGATCGGTATTGAAGAAATAGAAGAGGACGATCAAATGGATGAAATATCGGCGTCGGAATCATCTCTGGAGCGGAAGCCCATGGATCCCAGAGGCCCGTATTTACCGTCCAGAAACGATAGCAAAGATGGAAAGGACCTCAAGGACAACAGGGTTCTTCCGCTGCAGAATAAAAGTATCAATTCAAACACAAGCCAGTTTAAAATGGTTGTAATCGAGCCGAAGGGCTTTGATGAAAGCCCTAAGCTTGTCGATAATCTGAAATCAAAAAAACCGGTAATCATCAATCTGGAAAAGGTGGAATCGGACACTGCGAGAAAGATCTTTGACTTTTTAAGCGGCGCTACATATGCCTTAAACGGCAATGTGCAGAAAATTGCCAACAATATTTTCATCTTTGCTCCTGAAAACGTTGATGTTACAGCAAATATAGATCAAAAGGGGATCGATTTCAGCGGTTCTCCCAAGAATGTCTGGAGATAGGCGATGGTATTTATATTAATTCGTGCGGTCAATTTTTTTATTCAATTGCTGATATATCTGATTCTGGCCGGGGCGATCCTCAGCTGGTTCGCCAGAGGCCCTTACGGCAGCTTATATCAGATATATTCTGTGATCAACCGGATCACGGAACCGATCCTTGCGCCGTGCAGAAGGCTGCTCTACCGGTTCGGCCTGGGTGGAACCGTTGATTTTTCGCCGGTGCTGGCGATCCTGCTCCTGTCGCTCCTGGACAGGGTCATCATCAGCATTCTGGGGATGATTTTAATTTGAGGTGGAAGAATGATTACTCCTTTAGATATTCAAAACAAGGAATTTTCCAAGGTAGTCCGAGGGTATAAGGAGGAAGAAGTAGACGGTTTTCTCGATCTTCTGACTTTGGATCTGGAAAAAATGCTGGAGGAAAACCACAAGCTGAAAGATCAGGTCAAGGTGCTTTCCGCCGAGGTTGAACGTTACCATAAATCTGAGGGAACCGTGCTGGAAACCCTGGAGGCGGCAAAAGCGCTGATGGGCGATATCTCAGCCAGCGCGGAGAAACGCGCCGAAATCCTGCTGAAAAACGCAGAGCTTGACGCGGAGCTGATACAGAGAGAAGCGAAAGATTCCATGGAACGGCTCAGCGAAGAATTGGTCTCTATGAGAAACCGGCTGAATATTTTCAGGACCAGGTACAGGAGTCTGCTGGAATCCGAGCTTGAAAAGTTTGATAACCTGAGCGCGGAACTCTTTGCCGATAAGGATATGGAGGAACTGAAGAGCTATACCGACCCGGACCCTGCGGTGGAAAGTACTTCCTCTTTCGGGTTCAGGACTATTACGAATTTAAGATAGGACGGCAGAATGTATTTTATTATCATTGCTATTATTGTTGCGCTTGACCAGCTGACAAAATTTCTGATCAGCGCCAACTTTGACCTGAACAGCTCCATGCCGCTGATCGACGGGATTTTGCACATCACATACATCCACAACAGCGGCGCCGCTTTCAGCATCTTCCAGAATAAAACGGTATTTCTGATTGTGATACAGGTTACTGTCATTGCAATCGTTTTGGTATATCTCATCGCGAGGCGTAAAAAGGACCACTGGTGCCTGCTGCTGAGCGTTTCACTCATTGCGGCGGGCGGTATGGGAAATCTCATCGACCGCGCCGTGAACGGCTATGTCGTGGATTTTCTGCAGTTGCCCCACTGGCCCATCTTTAATGTGGCGGATATTTCCGTCTGTGTCGGCTGCGGGCTTCTGGTTCTCTATATGTTTTTTATCGATCCAAGGCGGGGCGGGGATAGGAAACCGGTCCGGGGCGGATCAAATGATGCCGACAGGTCCGGAGAATAGAGAAAATGGAAAAGGATTTGAACGTTTTTGAATTTATTGCAGAAGAAGATATGAAGGGGACCCGGCTTGATGTGGTCCTCTCTCTTGTTATTGAGGAGGCTTCCAGGAGCCATCTCCAGAAGCTCATCGACATCGGGCGGGTGGAAGTCAACGGGGATCCCGCAGCTTCAAAGAAGTATAAGGTAAAAGTGGGGGACAGGATCAAAGTAACGATTCCCGAGCCGGTCCATCTGAACGTCCTGCCGGAGGATATCCCCATCGATATCGTCTACGAGGACGAGGACGTTCTCGTGGTCGACAAGCCGAAGGGCATGGTGGTCCATCCCGCCGCGGGAAATTATACGGGGACCCTGGTCAACGCCATTCTCTATCACTGCAAAACCCTTTCCTCCATCAACGGCGTAATCAGGCCGGGCATCGTCCACCGGATCGATAAGGATACCAGTGGCCTGCTCATGATCGCGAAAAACGACGCGGCCCACCGCAGTCTGGCGGAACAGCTGTCATCCCACAGCATTACAAGGGCATATCGCGCCGTCGTATATAACAATTTCCAAAATGACGAGGGGACGGTGGACGCCCCCATCGGCAGGGATCCCAAAAACCGGCTGAAGATGGCGGTGACTGCGGTAAACGGCAAGGAAGCCGTGACGCACTACAGAGTCTTGCAGCGCTTCGGCTCCTTTACTTACATTGAGGCGCGGCTGGAAACGGGGAGGACGCATCAGATCCGGGTTCATATGGCCCATATCAACCATCCGCTTCTGGGGGACGCCGTTTACGGCCCGAAGAAAAAAGCCCTTGGGGTGGAAACTCAGATGCTGCACGCAAAGCTGCTGGGCTTCCGTCATCCGAGAACCGGAGAATACATGGAGTTTGACAGTCCGCTGCCCCAGGAATTTGCAGCGGTTATTAAAAAGTTGGGAGGTACCGCCGGCGATTAGGCGGAAGGCATATCGAATGAACAATGAGAAAAACAATCAAAAAGTGACCTTTAAACCGGGAACCATGCTGAACCCGGTACCTGTGGTCATGGTATCCTGCGGAGCAGCGGAAGAGGAGTATAACATTATCACCGTCGCCTGGACCGGAATTGTCAATTCCGAACCGCCCATAACCTATATTTCAGTGAGGAAATCAAGGCATTCCCACGGAATCATCGAAAAAAACGGCGAATTCGTCATCAACCTCTGTACGGCGGAGCTGGCTTTGGCCGCCGACTACTGCGGCGTCAAATCCGGAAGGGATGCGAATAAATTCAAGGATCAGAACCTGACCCCGGTTCCGGGGCAGCTGGTAAAGTGCCCGATGATTCTGGAATCCCCCGTGAACATAGAATGCAAAGTCAGAGAAGTGCATCATTATCCGTCCCATGATATGTTCGTTGCCGACATTCTGACGGTCCACGCAGATGGCAGATTGATGAGCGATAAGGGCAAACTGGAGCTGGACAGGGCGGACCTGATCTGCTACAGCCATGGGGACTATTTCGGGCTGCAGAAGAAGCCCTTGGGAAAATTCGGATTTTCCGTCATGAAGCCGAAAACGAAAAAGAGAATTGCCGCCGAGGCGAGAAGAAGGATAAACAAAGGCTGATACGCGCTGTATCAGCCTTTGCCATAACCTAATATCACTGACTTATGGGAAAACGGAGTGGAGAATGGTTTATCGAGAGAAAGAGAAATCCATTGCTCAACGTGATTTAATGTATCGTACGCAGCCGTTGCAGATATATCCGTTCTTGAAACGCGTGATCTTTATCGGCGAACCGCATATTGCGCAGCATAATTCTCCTGGTTTATACAGCTCATAACTGGCAATCTTACTACTTTTAAATTTCATATACATTCACATCCTTTCAGGAGAACTTGAACTGTTCGTGATATTAGGTCATCGTGTAGGAGTAATAATATTTTATATAAAAAAATGGTAAATATTTAATTTTTGTAATAATTTCCAAAATATTTGTAATAATCTAAAAAATTACTTAAAAAATTAATAGTATTCGTCGAATTTATAAGTCGAAACAACCAGTTTTCAATCGAAAATCAGGAGACAGGAATCAGTCATTGCCCTTGTAAGTTGCCGCCAGATACAGGATGAAAAGATCCTGATAAAGCCTCAGATTGAATCCGGTTTTTTTGTAAAGGCACTGGATTTTGTACTGAACCGTATTTTTATGAATGAAGAGCTTTTCAGCCAGCCTGTTCAAGGAGCCGTTACATTCGAAATAGTCGATGATAAAATCGCTGAAGATTTTTATCTCTTCCGGGGAACAATCGCGGAAAACATTGTTGTATAAATTTCTCCTGTGCATGATGGGAATTTGATTGATTGTGAAGCCCAGCACGATGGTACTGTACAGAAAAATGCCGTTCTTTTTTGTGTCAAAATAATGGAATACGGTATTTGCTTCATTATAGGACTTCGGAATATCCAGATAATTTGCGTATTCGTTGCCGATGCAGCATAGGATCGGAAGCTGGTACATGGATTCCAGCTCGTTGGCAAGACGGGAGACCGAGGACTGCAGCCTTGCCGCCGAATAATTCGAGAGGATGATAAAGAATCCTCCGCTGTAAACCGTCAGGATATGAGAGGAGGACAGCCGGTTTCTGATATATCTCTTGATCACATCATAATTCGCCTGCAGCAGCTCGGGAGATAAATCTATTTCCCGGTTATCCACATATTTCAGCAGTGCCACACTAAACGGACCATGGGGATCGAGAAGGTTGTCCTCGAGCCATTTTTCCAAATCGGAAAAGGAGATATCCAGATTGCCGTGAATGAAGTTGTTGATAAAGACGAGCTGCCGGCGTTCCGCAGCGTTCTGCTGGGAGGTTTCAAAGTATTCCCGGATCAGCATTTCCGTCATTTTCTGCAGGATCCGTCCGTATTTAATGGTTTCGGCGGGGTGCCCCGTTATACCGATAACACCGATGATTTCATCCGAAAAATAGATCGGTAAATTGACGCCCTTCCTGCATCCGGCATAGCCGCCGTCCGTGTCGACGATCAACTCGTCTAAACCGTTTTCGATGATAATGTGCGCGCCTTCATGAAAGGTGTTGATTCTTTTTGTATCCGTGCTGGCCAGGATCAAGCCGGTACTGTCCATAATGTTAAGGTCAAAGTCGATTACATTCTCAATTCTTCTGATAATTTCCATGGCGGTTTGCTGGTTCAGAAGCATAACTCTTTCTCTCCTCATCTCAATATGGTTCCTATAACAAATATTCATAAACATCTTTATTATACATAATATGGAATACACGTCAATGACAATGTAAACTGGAATCACAATCCCGGGTTTGCAGAATAACCGGAAACCGATTGCTCCGCGCAGACGGATCATTATTATGTATCAGATTTGGTGACAGTGAGATGAGGAAATGTATTTTNNAGGCACGATGAGCGCCTTTGAGGTGTGCGGAATTATGAGGGAGAGCATATATAATATCTACCCGGAATGCGAGATTATATCCGTACCCATCGCCGACGGCGGCGAAGGGACCGTAGACTGCTTCCTGCAGGCTTTCAGCAGGGGGAGAAGGGTTGACCTGGAAACCAAGGGCCCATTTTTNNTAAAAGCTTCTATGGAATCATTGATAACCTGGGGATCATTGAAATGGCTGCATCTGCAGGAGTCTCCGCCGCAGACGGAAAGCTGGATCCGGAGAAAACTTCCACATATGGCGTTGGCGAGCTGATAAACGATGCGATAGGCAGAGGCTGTAAGAAAATAATCCTTGGATTGGGAGGAAGCTGTACGAATGACGCCGGCGCAGGTATGGCCGCCGCTTTAGGCGCAAAATTCTATGACCGAAACGGCAGGCTCATGATACCGGTGGGCGGAAACCTCGCCAGCGTTGCGGAAATTGATATCACCGAAGCAAGAGAAAAGTTAAAAGGCATTGAGGTCGATGCCATGTGCGATATCGACAACCCGTTATACGGGGAAAGCGGAGCAGCTTATGTCTTTGGCCCACAGAAAGGGGCCGACCCGGATAAGGTAAAGAATTTAGACCGCAACCTGCGCCACTTTTCCGAAACGATATACAGATCGCTGGGGATTGATGTGAGCGGGGTTGCCGGAGCCGGCGCCGCAGGGGGCATGGGCGCCGGNNATGCGTTTTTAGGCGCGCGCTTGAAAAGGGGGATTGACGTCATTCTTGATATCGTACACTTCGAAGAGATCATCCGCCGCTGCGACTGTATCTTGACAGGAGAAGGCAAACTGGACGCCCAGAGTATGAACGGCAAGGCGGTGATTGGAATCAGCAGGCGTGCGAAACCGTATGAAATCTNNGTTGTCGGATCCTTTGAAGGCGATCTCAACGAGGTTCGAGATGCCGGAGTTTCCTTTATTTTTGAAACGGGAGCGGAAAGAAAGTCTTTTGAGGAGATCAAAGTTCATTGCAGGGATGATTTAAGAAGGACGATGGATAAAATTTGCAGGGAGTGGACCTCTATTATATTGAATGAAAAAACCAACGATTAGCAAAGGATGGGTTTTATGAGTGAGGATATGTTTATCAGAATCCTGGAAAGAGAAATGATCCCTGCTCTCGGATGCACGGATCCTGCCGGAGTGGCCTTTGCCGCGGCTTATGCAAAAATGTATGCGCACGGCAGGCTGCAGTCTGTCGCCGGGGAGCTATCGNNATGCGGCCGCGGTCTGTATTCCCAGAACCGGAGGGAAATGCGGAATCTCTCTGGCGGTAGCAGTCGGCGCAATCGGAGGAAACGCGGAAAAAGGTCTGGAAGTTCTCTCTGATATCACAGAGGAGGACGTAAGGGAGGCTGAAAAATTTATTGAGAACGGTCTGATCAATTTAAACGTGTCACAGAACGAAAAAAAGCTTTTTATGAAACTGACCGTGACGACCGACCAGGATGAAGTTACCGTGACGGTTGAGGACAGCTACACAGAGGTTACGTCCGTTACCGTGAATCAAAATGTCGTCTTCTGCAAAGATACGGAACGGCAGGCAGGCTCGGACGGATTGCTTTACGACCTGTCTCTCGAGCGCATTCTGGGCTTTGTCAATGAAGTTTCGCTGGAAAAGCTTGAGATCATTAAAAGAGCGGTCAAGATGAATATGGCGATAGCGGAAGAAGGAATTTCCAAGGACTATGGAGTGTCGGTAGGCAAGAGCATACAGGATTTTGTCCAGGAAGGGAAAATGGCCGAGGATTATGCAAGCACCGCCATGATGTGGACTGCCGCAGCCACTGACGCCAGAATGGCGGGCTGCGAAATTCCGGTGATCAGCAACACGGGAAGCGGAAACCAGGGTTTGGCCTCCACCATTCCTGTGATCAGCATCGCGAATAAAATGAACGCTGATTACGAAAAGATGATCCGTGCCGTTGCTGTCAGCAGCCTCGTTACGATCTATATCAAGGATAAGCTCGGAGTGCTTTCCGCAGTTTGCGGAGCCGTCATCGCAGGAGCGGGCACCAGCTGCGGCGTTGTTTATCTCCTTGGAGGAGGCAAAGAGAATATGCTGACCGCCTTGCAGAATACGCTGGGGGATATTGCAGGCATGCTGTGTGACGGCGCAAAAGCGGGATGCGCCCTTAAAGTTGCGACTTGCACCAATACGGCAGTCATGGCGGCCCTGATGGCGATGAACAACAGCGGAATCAAGGGTACGGACGGGATCGTGGGGTACAGTGAGGAGCAGACTATAGAAAATTTCATCAAGGTAGCCACCGATGGTATGAATAAGATGGATCAGGTCATCCTCGATATCATTTTGAAGAAGGAGGGAAATACAGTATAAATATCGGGATGAGGCGCGGTAAGATGCGCAGGGGGTGCAGTAGAGGTTCCATATAAAAGGATAAGAAGGTGAAGGAAAATTGGATATGAAGGACGACTTTTTAAATGTCGAGTATGACTATGTGATTGAGAACGGTACGGTCATCGATCCGAAGACCGAGACCAGGACCATTGCAAATGTCGGGCTTAAGGGTGATAAGGTCGCGATAGTCACCAGGGCTGAACTGAAAGCAAAGAAAAAAATCGATGCGACGGGAAAAATCGTATGTCCCGGAATTGTCGATCCGCACAGCCATGCGGNNCAATTATTATAGGTTCCTGCGGTGTCGGGCCTTACCCGACGCAAGCATTTCTAAAGGAACTGTACGAATCCGGTTACCCCATCAACTGTGGCGCGCTTACCCCTGAATCGTGGAAGCTGCGGGACCTGGCCGGCATTGAAAGCCCCTATCACAAGGCTTCGGAAAAGCAGATCGCAAT
>DLFX01000239.1:0-385 GCA_002482405.1 Firmicutes bacterium UBA7709
AAGGTGGGGCGCAAAAAAAGCGTGTCCTTGTTCCATCACATAGCGGCACGCCCGCTTGGCAAACGTGATATTCTTTTCGACATCCCCGGCGTAGGGGGACGCCACATAGATGAGTTTCATCGTATGCTCCCTTTCCTTGTTATTTCGCCACCGCCTGAATCACCGTGCGGGTAGTGTTGACGGCGGCCTGCGCGGTATAAGCCGCTGACATCAGATTGGCTTTCGTCGAAGTATCCAGCCCGAACGCCCCAGCGACCCTCGGCACTTCGCCCGCCGAAAGCATCAGCCCGATACCCAGCAGCGCGTTATCCTTGACCACCATCAAGCCGGCAGTGAGGATAGTCGCCTGCAAAAAGGTGGTCAGGCACAGACCGATGATCTGCTT
>DLFX01000239.1:421-1418 GCA_002482405.1 Firmicutes bacterium UBA7709
ATCAGCAGGATGCCGCCGCGTTTAAGATTAGAGAAAAATACCTTTATTACCGCGTATCCCATGAGGATGACAAGGAATAGCAACATAATAGGACTGGTAATGGCGTTAATTCCTCCAAACGCGCCGGAGTTCATGGCGCTGCCGATGTCTTGCGTGCTTCCAAGCCCCGTAATGATATTGTTGGCAACTTCTCCAAAGCTTTCGCCATATCCAGTCNNCCCCGCGGTGAGACTGCCCTGTAAACTAGCCGAGAGCTTAAACAGCTCCACCGGTGCGACGGTGAAAAGCGATACCGCCATAAAACCTTTGATAGCGTTCAGAGCGGCGTCCTTGATGCTGCCGCGCCCGTTTTGATATTCAATGCCGGTTTCAAAGGCTGCCACCACGAGCCCGGTGACATACAGCGCCCAAGCCAGATAAGAAAAAAACAGGACGATCGACTGTATCCAACCCATATCGAACAATTCAGCGCCCATGTTGCCCATCTGTGAAAAAAAGTCACCGAGAAATCCCACGATCTGACCGTACAGCCAGTCTATGAGCTGATCCATCACCGTGCCAAGAACAAAATCCCATATAAACAAGTGCGGAACCCCCCTTTCCTGAGCATAAAAAAGCACGCTGTGTTTTGTTCACAGAGCGCCAGGAAGTATGGTCAGTGCTGGCTTATCCCATCTGCGATGTCATTCCTTGGGACATTTCGTGCACCGGTTCTCGGAATACTTCAAGGTAATTATCTACCTCATTGGCAAGCTTTTCAAAATCTGACGGAGTGGGCTTATATACGTACCACTCCAGTTCATCCTGATATTTCCAAATATGCGGGCTGACGCCTTCTTTAAAGTTGGGGTTGGTCACTTGCTTTTTTCCAAGTACCTCACTAAATCGTAAGACTGTGCTGTCGATTACACCCTCGGTTCGATTGATGAGCGATATTTTGAGCGCTTCATATTTATCCGCATAACCCAAGGTGATAAATTCCGCGCGCACGCAGATG
>DLFX01000239.1:1434-8498 GCA_002482405.1 Firmicutes bacterium UBA7709
CATGATCAAACAATTTTTTCAGTTCCTGTTCAAATGTTGTCATATGGATACCTCACATTCCGAGTATTTGCCAAATGTAGAGCGGCGCCGTCAACGTAAACACGAGGCATGCGAACAGAATCGCCGGCGCGGCCCACTCGAACTGACCATGCTTCCGATATTCAAAATATGTGGTGCCTAATTTGGCGAAGAAAAACACAGCAAGGATCAAATCAATCGCTGGAAAAACAACCTTGTTCACAACGGTTTTTATCTGATCCGACGCGTCGTTCCAAGTGTCCTCAATGGCCCCGGCTACATCACCGCTGCCTGTGGCATGCGTCGTGATACCGCACATTAAAACCACGGTCAGAACGAGACACAGAAGCAATGATATTTTCTTGAGCTTTGTCATAATGACCACCTTTCCAAAATGCAACAAGACTGCGAGATGGTTTCCCACAGCCTTGCCTATATAAAAGTAAACTTTTTTGTTATGGATTGAGAGGCGCCACATGCCAATCCTGATATAAGTTCCCGCGAATCGTCAGCGAATCGGTGAGATTGGCCGAGAGCATCCCGACCGGCGTCCATGCGTCGATGAGCCAGGTATTAACGGTATAATCGCCGTCAGGCATCCATATCGGCGTGAAATGAGTCCGGTTTTTATACGTCGAGTAAGGGTTTTTCTGGAATTCAAAACGTCCTGAACCCATTCGATCCAGAAGGCGCCAATAGGTCGTATAGCAAAACTCTGGAAAGTAGCTGACAGCGTTCTGCGGCTGCGTGACTGCCGAGCTTTGGCTGGAGCTGACGCTTCCGGTTACGGTCTGGTTGATACCGTATCCCGACTTCATCACGCGTCCGCTGGCCGTGGGGTTTTTGCTGTCGCACTGAATGTTCATGGAGGCAGTCAGGTTGGCGTTGTAACGATTTAGATCAAATTCCCACCATCCTTTGTCGACCCAATATCCGCTGCCATCTCCTGTAGAATGCCACACCCAATTTTCATGCCACCGCGGGTGCCAGACTGTCCAGCTTGCATCGGCCTGCATTGGACGGTCTGGTACGGATGTCAAAGAAAAACTGTCGTTGCGGTCGTCGGCCACAGGGTTTGGCGGCGGGTTCTGATCTAAATCAACGATTTTTACATTGATGGTAGCCTTAGAAACTCTACCGGGACCAGATACAGTGACGGCAATCACCATGCTCTGTGCCGTATTTGGTGTCTGCCATTTTACCCACACAAGCTGACTGTCATCGCTTGGGTAATAGACATTGCTCACATTATATGTTGTGCCACCGATGTCGAAGCTGACGTAGGTCGGTTTGTCGGGATCGGATTGCCCTCCGCTTACTGTNNCGCCGTGATGACCTCTGTATTGGTCCGGTATTCGTAATCATAGGTGGCTACGGCCGGCGGTTCCGTCTTATCGGTAAAACGGATAATGCCAAGCCCGAGGCTTGAAATGATGTCCGAATCGGATACGATGTCCGACCTGCTTCCATTCCACGTAGGATAGCCGAGATCCGCAACCTCCAGGAACATAGCGAGGGGAAGATTTTTATGAGTAAGTGATTTCATCCAATATTTGAGTAAACCGCTCACCTGCTGGTCGTAAAGAGCTGCTTCGGTCGCTGTAGTAGCGACCATGACGCCTTGAAACTTGTAATAGGCGATAGGCTCAAGAAGTATTTTGTAATCGCCTCCTATGAGGATGTCATAATTCATACCGGTGACCTCGGCGATTCTCTTAACCACATATTCTGAGCAAAAATACTTCTTTATGACTGTAATGTTGCTTGTTCCATTTGTGCTGATAATCCTGGGCATGGCTAGTCCAGGATTTTTAAAGGTATATCCTCCTTGGACTGGGTGCAGTGGAGTGCCGCCATTATACTGTAATTTACTGACTTTACCAAAATGATATAGATTAACTGGCGGCGTTATATTTGTAAAATCAACAGGCGCGGCGGCCATCGCATGATCGCTCGCTCTCACTACAGTAACGCGTACACCATCATTACCCGGACTCCACACGTTGTTGCTTGATCCGCTGGTGTTCATTCCGCCTCCGCCGCTGTCAATATTCCCACTGCCGCCGGTGTCTGCCAAAGCTTTTATGGGTAAGAGAAAGCAAAGAGCGATCAGCAGTCCGGCTGCTGGTCTTAGCAGTTTTTTCACATGATCCTCCTTTCTCAAATAAAAAAGCACGGTATCAGCCGTGCTTGAGTAGATATCTATTTTGATTACATTTCTCCAACCTGCTTGTTGATGTCGCCATCACCGTCTACAGTCTCGCCTTGATTAGGACCATTATTTGGTACGTTGTCGAAGCCTGGCAGTCCGTCTCCGCTTTGTGATGAACCGTCAGTTGATGTGCCGCTATCGCTTCCCGTATTGGTAATGCTGCTCGGCTTTTGAGAGGCATCGGTGAGCTGCTCCTTACTCGGCTCCGAGGGCTTGCTTACATCTCCTTGAATTGTTTGATCAGTGCCTGAAGAGTCGGCTCCGTTTTCTGTGATTGCTGGCTGGGAGGTATTTGGTATTACCACCACAACCTCTTCCCCTTTTTCTGCATCGGTATTCACCGTCACTTGAGAAGACCGGGAACTTTGAGATGGGAGAGGCTGCTCAGCAGACTTTTCAGGGATGAAGCGGCTGCCGATCAGAACAGCCAGCACAACGCATGCTGCGAGGCACCCTGCTATGACAAGCCGTTTTTTAGTTTTATCACTTATATTTTTCATCGGTGCGTCCTCCTGTAAATTTCTGATAGCTCCTTTTAGCCCCACCCTACCATAAGAGTCCTTGGAAGTCTATCATTATTATAAAAAAGTTTTTAATATTTGTCAAAACTTGGGAATATATCCCGCTGTATTTTTTACCCTGATCTGCATGGACGGCAGAATCTTACCGGCAAAGGACACGGGAACCTCCAGCATAATCGTGCNNCCAGTTGCAAAGGGAGCGTTTCGAATATCTACGGACAAATCCCAGATCTGAAATTCCAGTTTACCTCCCACAGTACTTTTTTTGTGATAGCGGCCGCTGTCGGTCAGGTCGAGGGTGCTGTCAATCCGATCATAAATATTGCCATAGTCCAGCGATTCCTCAAAGTCCTCGGCAATTGGCTGATAGGCGCCCGAATATCCTTCGCGAATGCCATGATACACATCGTCATAATTGTCATTNNNATCAAGCGGAAATACTCCGAGACGCCGCAGAATATAAGCAACAGAGCGAGGGCAATCGCAACAATCAATGGGAATGAGGCGCCGCACTTATCCGATAGGACTTTCTGTATTTTTTGCATAACACCACCTACTTCCAATAAACTTCCGATTTCCCCGATGCGCAGGCTCGAAGCGTTATGGGAAACGAGCGGAATCCGGCAAAAAGGCCGATGTCGGTTTCATAGGTAACGGTTACCGTGACTTCATGGTTTAGCTGAATATTTCCTGTTTGCGACCAAATCACGGTAGGATCCAGCCCGGTGCGCTCCCGTAGAAGCTGTTCCTGCACGGATGTTTCGGTTCCCACTCGCCCTGCAATTTCCGCTTCCCGGATGAGTTCTGCCGCAAAGGTGTCAATCTGCTGCTTGGCGATATAGACTGGGAAAACGCGCACTGCGAGAGCGATAACCAACATAGCACAAAGAACCAGCACAGCTACGTCAATGTAACCCTCACCGCGCTTACTTCTTAGAATAGTCAGCACATGGTCACCCCCTGTTCCGGAGAAGGCAGTGTTTGCTCCCGAATCTCGTCGCTCAGCAAGTGCCACACATCGCCGTTGAAATTCGCACTGATGACTTCCTGATTCAACAGTTCGTCTGAGGTGATCTCCATCGCGTATTCTATTTCGCCGGGATGTCCTTTCACGTTCTGACCGGAAAGTAAAAGCTTCGCTTTTTCAGGGGTCAAATAGACAAATCCATACGGTGTCATCATGTCAAAGGATACATTGGGATGCCGCTCGATGAATTCCCGTACGGTAACCGGTTCGTCCCGTCCGGTGGGCGGATCTGCGTCCGCCATCAGCGCATAGCAGCTCTCGGTATCCTGGCAGTCCATGACCGTCCAGACTGCATGAGAGAAATCCTCGTCATGTACCCTCTCCATACCGTTTTCCTCGATCCATTTATCCCGCACGATTTCCAGCGGGTTCTCAAAACGCAGAAACCACGCGGCCTGTTCTTCACTCACATACCGTATGAGATGCTCCTTGACCAGCATGGTCGCATAGATTTCCTCCGCTTTTTCAATCAGTTCAGAGGAAGGCATAGCCGACCATATGGCGGCAAGATCAGCGTAATTTTCTCTCAGTCTGTCAAAAAGAAGGACTTGATGTTTGTTTTCCATTTGTGATTCCTCCTAAAACATTCCGCCGAGGGATGCAATGATTTCATAGGCGATAATCGCCATATAAGTCATCAGGAAACACATCAGCATGAGGAAAGAGAATACCCGGATTTTAGGCGGTATTTTCATAGCCTGGGCCTTTAGACGCTGGAGTTCCAACTGCTTCATGTCATGGGTAAGCATCTGGAAATACATCCCGCCGTCATCGCCGCGCAATACGCCGATGAGCCCTCTTGTTATATCCGAAAGCATCGGTGAGTTAAACCTGGCCTCAAACCGGGTAAGTGCCGCCTCATAGGAGGACGAGCGCATATCTGCCGTCAAGATGTCCAACTCAGAAGCAAATTCCGCTCCGGCGTTTTTCTTGAAATTTTCCAGAATGGACAGTACGTCGCGACTGGTCTTCAGCTCCTGAGTGATGGTTGCCACAAACCGAGGCAGTTCCTGTTCAATCTTGCCCCGCTTTACTGAGAGGGTCTCGTCCGCTTTGCGGATTTCCTTGAAATAGACAAGGACGGCGAGGAACAGGATGATGGGAGAAAGCAGCGGCAGGATAATAAGACTGGGCACCACGCCCAGTGCCACCGCCACCGCCTTGACGATGGCCGAGGCTGTGAACAGCTCCGGAGTCATGGCAAGCCCCGCAGCCGTCAGAGTGTTTTTCATGCGGCTGCACTTGTACTCGTCAATGCGAATATGGCGGGAAAGCCAGATGGCGGCATTTTGCAGCAGCGTTNNCGTTTTTGGGCTTCACCCTGGTCCGTTTAACCGCTGCCAGCATAGTCTTCTCCGCGGCAAGGCTGGGAAGCCGTAGAAAATCCAAGGCAATAAAAAAGAGCCCCGCCGCTAACAGAGCTCCGAATAATAAGATCGCTATTGTCATCGCTACCTCCTATACTCTATCGGCTGGGTGAGCCTGATCACAGCGGCTGTGGAAACAAAGATCACGGCAGCGCAAACGGTAAGAACGAGCTGTCCCATCGCGGTGTGCATCAGCGTGTGATGCCAGTCCCTGTTGAGAAAATACAGGATTGGAATGTTGCCGACCACGAGAAGCTGCATGATAATGTACTCCTTGCGGGGTTCGAACACCATATTTTCCAGCTCGCCGTTGACCACGCGCATATCACTGAGCTTTGTGACGATGGGAATCAGTGTAGTCTTCAGGCTTCGGTCATGCCGGCATGCGATGAGCGCGTCGCACCACTCGCGGAACACTGCGTTGTCGATCTGATCTTTCAGGTCATAGAGCGCCGCGTCCACATCGGGATTGACCAGCTTCACCTTGGTCAAAAAGGTTTTGAATACCGTCAGTACGGGAGGATTGAGATAGTCGAGGTTTTCCTCCACGGCGGTCAGGATATCCTCGTTTCGCAGATACGCCGTGGTGACGATTGACAGCGCCGTTTCAAGCTCTGCGGCAATATCTTTCTTAAAGTGGGTCTGCGTTAGCTTCACATACCAGAACGGCAAGAGCATCAGGCCCGCGGCCATCACGGGAACAAGAAAAAAATTCCCCAGAACGATTGCGATGGAGGCCCCCGCCGCGAAAAAGGCCAGCGACAGGGCGCAAAGCATCGGAAAGCTCTTTTCCCGTCCGGTCGCTTTCAGTATCGCCTGCGTCTCAGCGATTTGGCGGCGCAGATAGGATTGCTTCTTCCTATGGGTGGTTTCGTTTATTTCGTCACGGAGAGACTTCGGCTTATTCATAATCCGGACGAATACCGCGTCAGTGAAGGCCATGGGGGAAAGTCTGAGAAGGATAAATGAGCCTGTGATCATGCCGATACAGGCGATCAGAAGTACGGAGTTCATACGCTTTGCACCTCCTTGCGTTTAAGCTGGCTGATGAGAGTCCGGGGCATCCCGTTTTCCAGGAGCCGCCTGGCAAGGCTGTCTGATATGGAATTGACTTGCTCATGATGTCCATCAATGATAAACCTGCCGTCCTCTATGCGGTTTTCGGTGATGACGTACTGAAAGAGCGGGCGGAAAACGCGGGTACCGTCCGGCAGGATCTCACACTCCTGAATCTCCATCATCCGGCGCTGCTTGTTTTCCAACTGCTTGCAAAATACAACGATGGGGTACGCTTCGGTAACATAGTCCATGAGAGTCTGATCCGACATATCCACCGCGCGTTTACAAAGGGAGACCATACGGCGGTAGGTAGCTTCGGAGGAATTTGAATGGATCGTGGTTAAAACAGCCACGCCGGTTCGGGCTGCTTCCTGGGCGGCGTTGGCCTCTGCGCCGCGCATCTCGCCAACAACGATAATGTCCGGATTGAAGCGGAGCGCCATGTCCAGCAGGCTGATCTGATCTACCCTCTGGCGGTCGTTATCGCTGTCGCGGGTTAACGTATGGATGACTGAATTGACCACACGACCGTCCTTTTCCCGCACCAGTGCNNTCACGGGAGCCGTTCTCAATGGTGTATATGCGCTTGTTGTCCGGAACGGTGGTCAGAATCCAGCCCGCCACGGTGGTCTTACCGCTGGAGGTGGCTCCCGCAACACAGACTGAAATGCCGTAACGGACACAGAGGGATAAAAAATCCAGCATTGATTCAGTGGCCGTGCCGCTTCTCACAAAGTCATCTTTTTGCATACTCTGCGGGTTAACAATACGGATGGAGGCTGAGACGCCCACGTCCTCATCCACGATGGGGCTTTTCAGTACGGCAATGCGGATATTTTTGCTTAAATGACCCAAGGCGG
>DLFX01000239.1:8504-9218 GCA_002482405.1 Firmicutes bacterium UBA7709
GCCGCTGACATGAAGCATCCTGCGGATGACGTTAATGGCATGTTCAGGGCTGTCGAAGCGTTCCACGAGCTTGACCGTACGGCCGTCTGAATACTGCACCTCAATGTCCCGCCAGGAGTTGACATTGATTTCCTCGATCCCCGCACCGAAAACGTATTTGGTAAGGAAGCTGAACTCCGCCATTTCTGTGTACAGGGCATCGACGAGTCTGTCGCCGCTCATCCCGCCGACCGCGATGCGGCGGTCCTGGATGTACTTGGTGATGTATCGCTTCATCTGCGCTTTGGCATCCGCATCATCCCCGGTAATGAGAGTGCTGTAATGGGCGGAGATATATTCCTGCACATCGGTCAGTACCGAAGTAAAATCTTTTTCCCCGCTCTCAGGAGTAAAAAACAAGTTCTCAGATTTCATATGCAGAACACCTCCTGGCATATTTTTACGACCTCCCTGCGAAACGGGCGGCTGTCCTTGAGAGACAGGTCTGCCAGAAGATTTCCGGCAAGGTACTGATCTTCCAGCTCCCGTGAATACGGCAGGGTAAAAGCCACCGAACCGATGGCCTGCCCTATCTGCTCTCCGGCTTGGTGGGGCTTCAGATTGGACACCACCTTATACTGCTTGTCTGCGTCCCACTTGCTGTCACGGAGAAGCGGGAGCTGGCTGGACAGATAGCTCACCGATTTTAGATCGGCGTTTGCAAGGCGCAGAACT
>DLFX01000239.1:9233-11013 GCA_002482405.1 Firmicutes bacterium UBA7709
AGGATGTCGTTTGCGATATAGCTGCCGCAGTCGACCACCACAAAAGGAGCGCTCTCCCGAAGTCCGTCCAGCAGTTCTTTTGCCTGAACCTCAGAATACGGCGGGTAGGTATATTCGTTTTCGCCTTTCTTCATGCCGAGCATAGTGAGAAAGCTGTTCCTTTTAAGAGTCACCATGTTATATTTGATCAGTGATTTGGAGATATGGGCGGCGGCAAGAATGCTGCCAAGGGAATGCTCGCCGTCCAGCTCGGAGGACGGGCAGATGCAGGGCAGCATGGGTGNNAAGCACTGTGTTGTGCTTCCGGTCGGCCAGGCATTTCGCCAGCTTGACTGCCGCAGTGGTTTTTCCGGAACCGGGTGAGCCCCAGACAGCCAGAATGCCACCCTTTGCTTCCGGTTCTACCGGCAGGTTTTCCTCGCCGGTACGGTGTGTGAAGATGCTGCTTTTCTTAAAGTTCAGCATTATTCCACCCCATTCGTACCGGACGCCGGCTGACCGGAAGCTTCATTGCCATCCGTTTTCTGTGACGCAGNNGGATAGAGCAAGGCTAACACCTTGTCCTGCGCCTCGGTAAACTTGGCGGCGTTATTGTCGCTGCCGCGATAGACGAGGGACAGATGGAGCTTGCCGTCAGCCTCCAATGTCGCCAGTACTCTGCTCTGTTCCGGGGTAACCAGCAGGGTCACGGTGGAGGGCAGTTCACGGTCTTCCCCGCTGCCTGCTGCGTCTCCTGTGTTGGCATCGTAGCCGGATGATGCGGTCACGCTGATAACCTCCACGTACTTAAGCTCGGACGGTATTACAGTCGCGCCCTGCTTCATATAGTCAGGGGCGATGACCGATACGATATCGCCACTCTGAAGTTTTCCGGACAGCCCGTCCGCAAATTGCTTGATGGTCACCGACATGGCCTGCTTTGTGCCGTCGAGATTATACAGATAGGCGTTTTCAGCGGCGAGGGTTTCGGACAGCTTGGCGTCCAGAATATAATCGCCGACAGCAAGATCGGCCTTAGCGTATTTACCGATTACCGAGTCGGTCTTTCTGATCACGCTGTCAGGCAGGCCGTAACCGCCTACCTCTGCCGTCTGAACCATGGCACCGGTGATCTTCTCGCCGACCTTGATCTCCTTAACAACGCGGACAATGTCCGTTTTCGCGTTGACCGCCCGATTGAACAGCGGTGTCACGCCAAAGCAGATGATGAGCGAAAGCAGTATACAGAGAGCACCCACCATGGTGCGGTTTTTCAATATGCTCATAAAGTCAAACCTCCTAAATTTATAAGGTATGCGGTAAGAAAGCCCGCAGATAAAAAGGGGGCCAGCGGCAGGAGCGTTTCCCTCGCGGCTGGCACGTTGATATGTTTCAGTTTTCGAATACTCATAATGATTAGATGGTACAGCAGTGCCGCCGAAAGTCCAAAAATCAGTCCCGTAATTCCCTGCGGGAAGCCGAGGACAAATCCGGCGGCTCCGGTGAATTTGATATCGCCGCCTCCCATGCCGCCCTCCCTCAGGAGAGCGGAAATTAAAAGCGGCAAACCAATCAGGAGGCCCGCCAGCTTAACCGGCGCGAATGTCAACAGACCGCTGCAGAGAATCATGGCGTTAAGCTCATCGGGAATAATCCTTTTACGGATATCCCATACCGAAGCCGCTAAAAGCAGAATTAAAAAAATCGCCGCCTGCGCGGGGTCTTTGACCTGCATAATTGACATGGAGGCCTCCTCCTTAATTAAAAAATAAGGGTAAAAAAAAGACGCCTCCTTGTTTCA
>DLFX01000036.1 GCA_002482405.1 Firmicutes bacterium UBA7709
AGTGGATGCGTCAAAAACCCCATCTCCTCCAGATCCGACATTTCATTTCGGATGGTAGCGGGGCTGATTCCCATATCAAGTTTTTTGGAAAGAGTTCTCGAACCGATGGGCTCAGCGGAACGTATGAAGTCTCCCACAATCGCTTGCAGTATTCTTAATTTTCTTTCCGATAAATTCATATCTATCACCATTTTTTAACGGTTTACAGCAATTTGTGCCTTAAGCTTGTTAGCACTCTTGATTGGTGAGTGCTAATTCATACTTTAAATTTAACACTGTTGTACTGCAATGTCAACAGTGTTTTCTAAAATAAATGTAAAATTTTTTCCATAAAACTTCCGGCCCACTGATCGAAATCTTTACCTCACCTTTTAGTCTGTCGATATTAATCGGTTCGGTATGTATTATATCTACCTTATATGCTATAATTTAAACATATCAAAAAAAAATTATTATAAAAAAGGAGCAAGGCAAAATGAAAAGCAAAGTCATCATAACCATCGCACGGCAGTATGGAAGCGGAGGCCGGGAAGTCGGCGAAAAGCTTGCGGCAAAACTGAATATTCCGTTTTATGACAAGGCCCTGCTCTTGCTGGCGGCAAAGGAGAGCGGTATCGATCAGAAGCTGTTTGATTCCGCGGACGAGAACAGGACAAACAGTTACTGGTCAATGGCTGCCGGAGCCGTCAATCTTTACGGCAACGGCGTCTCATATTATAACGAAATGCCCATGAATGACCATCTCTTTCTGATTCAGTCAAACATCATCAGACAGCTGGCTTCCGCAGGCTCCTGCGTCATCGTCGGACGCTGCGCAGATTACATTCTGCAGGATGACCCGCATATGGTTCCGGTTTTCATCCACTCCGGCGAACAGGACAGGCTGAGCCGCGTGATCCATACCTACGGTGTTCCGGAAAAGAATGCGAAGGATGTCATGATCAAAACGGACAAGCGACGGGCGGCTTATTACAACTATTATTCCGGCGAAAAGTGGGGCCGGGCGAACAATTATGACCTTTCCATCAATTCCGGGGCGTCAGGCATCGACGGAGCTGTAGATCTGATCATAAAATTCGCCGAATTAAAGTTCCGGGAATCGTAATGACCCACCGATAGAGGAAATCGAAAAGCGCATTGTATCTGCGCGCCACCCCAGGCCTTGAAAAGATCCAGACTGCCATGACCGCGATCAAGGTCAGAGTTAAATAAGAAAGAACATCCTGTCCGAAGACGCCTCCGAAGCGCTTCACAACATATCTGACTGCGATATGAAGCACATAAACTTCCATGGTGTTCTGCCCGATGAGGGACAAAAAAGTTCTGCCTCTGGGGAGAAGGTTGATAAAAGTAAAAATCCATGCTATGGAAATCAATGAAATGACGATTCTTACCCCGACTCCCTGGCCGCCTGTCAGTCCCGTGGAAGCATAAGAGGATTTCATGTAAAGGGCTGACAGAGGAATGATTCTGTGCAAAGCCACATAGGCGGTCAGGCCGATCAATGCCGCCAATAAAAGGATACCCGCCGCTTTTGGTATTTTCCTGAGCCTTTCGATCCAATCTCCCTTGAAGTAATATCCCAGCAGGAAGAACGGAAGAAAACTGAAGGTCCTGCCGAGGGAAAGGGTGGAATCCAAAGGGGGAACAAATCCTGCCGTCAGCGAAACAACAACGCTGATTGGCAGGATATATTTTATTCTGACCAGATCCTTCAGCAAAAACCGGTACGCGAACAGCGTGAGAAGATACCAGAGCGCCATGGTCGGGAGGGTGAAATCCAGATGCGCATGCCCGAACAGGAGATACCTGATGCAAAACATGACCGGCATAAGCACGAGGTAAGGAAACAGAAAATTCTGAAATGAAGTCCGCCTGCACTTGTCCAGATTCCTTGAAAAATACCCCGATACGAACAGAAATCCCTGCATAATATACGAGAAGGATATCATGTAAACGATCCCGCCGAATGTGGGCACCGCAAAAGACCCGCTCACCCGGAAATAGTGCGCGATCACCACGGAAAAGATAAGGGTCGCTTTTAAATTGTCAAAGAGATAATCTCTGTCATTCATCTATTTTGCCCATCCAAACGATGTTTGTACGGCTTTTTTCCAGCCTTTCAGCAATTCTTCCCGAACCGCGGATTCCATATCAGGTTCAAACACCCTGGAGATCCGCCAATTCTCCAGGACTTCCTCTTTGCTCTTCCAGTAAGCTGAGGCAAGGCCCGCGAGATACGCGGCTCCCTGAGCTGTGGTTTCAACCGATATGGGTCTTTTTACCGGCACGTTGATGATGTCGGACTGAAACTGCATCAGGAAGTTATTGGCGCAGGCCCCTCCGTCAACCTTCAGTGAGGACAGCTTGATTTCAGAATCCTCTTCCATAGCCGCGAGAACGTCATTGGACTGGTAGGCGAGAGATTCCAGCGCCGCCCTGACGATATGATATTTATTGGAGCCGCGGGTCAGGCCCACGATGGTTCCCCTCGCATAAGGGTCCCAGTACGGAGCCCCCAGACCCACAAAAGCCGGAACAAGATAGACGCCCCCGGTGTCCTCCACTTTTCGGGCCATCCATTCGGAGTCCGCCGAATTGTCAAGCAGCCTCATCTCATCGCGAAGCCATTGGATCGCGGCTCCCGCTACGAACACGGAGCCCTCCAGAGCGTAATTTACCGTTCCGTCCATTCCCCAGGCAATGGTAGTAATCAGGCCGCTTCGAGAGAATACGGGCCTTGTTCCCGTATTCATCAATAAGAAGCAGCCGGTGCCATATGTATTTTTCGCTTCGCCTTCTGTGAAGCAGGCCTGGCCGAAAAGGGCCGC
>DLFX01000166.1:0-5842 GCA_002482405.1 Firmicutes bacterium UBA7709
GCGCAAGCCAGAAGACCTGCATAGAGTGTATTGTAATCCGAAGGGAAATCGGTATTTACTACTTATGTTTATTACAGAAAAAACGGGCCGTAGCGAAAAAGCTGCAGCCCTTCAATTTTTTTGGAAAATCGGTTCCGGAGAGCGCGAAATGGAAAATCATCGTCACAAAATAGGCCACAAGCACGGGGAAGGAGCCTCCATAGATTTTTACGCCTACAATTCACGGATCAGAGACTGGAATCCGACCTTCAAGGTATCCTTTTCCCTCCTGACCCTCGTGCTCTGCATCGTGCTGAACAATCCGTGGGTATCCGTCACGGTGATCCTGGCGATGGCCTGGCTGACCGTGGTAAAGGGTGGCCTTCCGCTGTCCTCCTACCTGTCGGTGCTGTCGATCCCGGTGGCTTTTATCCTGGTGGGCGCCGTCGCCATCGGCCTGAACTTTTCGACCCGGCCCCTGGGGCAGTTTAGGCTGGATCTGGGCATCTGCTATATCTATACCTCCTGGGAGGAACTGCGGAAGATGTTCTTTCTGATCCTGAAGGTCTTCGCGGCCATCAGCGCCATGGAGCTGATGGCGCTGTCGACGCCCGCGGCCGAGATCATCAGCGTGATCCGAAAAGCCCATGTGCCGAAACTGTTCATCGAACTGATGAATATAACATACCGGTACATTTTCATCCTGTTTGACGTCAACATCAACATGAGAAATTCCGCGGATTCCCGCCTTGGATTTTATGATGTGAAGACGTCATGGATCACATTTGGAAAGGTCGCAAGCAATATGCTGATCGTTTCGCTGAAAAAGGCGGACACTTACTATAACGCAATGGTGGCAAGGTGCTATGACGGCGAATTTATGGTTCTTGAAGTGACTGAGGCTGTAAAGGCGTCCCAGGTCGTCAAGGCGGCAGTCTTCATTATCATTCTCCTGGTGATATGGGGCTTTACCCGGTAAAGCTGCCATGAGGTTCGCTTGACAGAATCGTCCCGGGGCTCACTCGATAGAAAGGTCAATTATGAAAAAACCGATACTGGAAGTCAAGGATTTACATTATTGCTACGGAAGCGGACAGGCCGCGCTGAACGGCGTCTGGATCGACATCTTTGAAGGCGAGAAAATTGCCGTAGTAGGCCCAAACGGGGCGGGAAAGTCAACATTTTTCCTGAACACCAACGGCGTGCTCACACCGGATGAAGGGCAGATAATCTATCGGGGAACGGCCATCAACAAAAAGAATTTAAAGGAGCTTCGGAAGAATATCGGCATCGTGTTTCAGGACGCCGACAACCAGATCATCGCGTCCACCGTTCTGGCAGAGGTCGGATTCGGCCCGATGAACCTGAAGCTTCCCAAGGAAGAGGTCCTGGAATGCGTGGAAGAGGCCCTCGATTACATGAACCTGCAGGAGTATAAGGCGCGTCCCCCCCACTATTTAAGCGGAGGAGAGAAAAAGCGGGTCAGCATTGCAGACATCATCGCCATGAGATCAGAGATCATCATATTTGACGAGCCTACGGCAGGACTTGATCCGATCAATGCGGAAATACTGGAGGACGTTCTGGAACGCCTTTCCTTGGAAGGGAAAACGATGCTGATTTCCACCCATGATGTTGATTTTGCCTACCGGTGGGCCGATCGGGTGATCGTTTTCTGCCAGGGGAAGATCATTGCGGACGGAACTCCGCCGGAAATCTTTCGGGACGAAGAGGTGCTGAAACAGGCGAATCTAAAGCCGCCGGTGCTGATGCAGGTCTATGACCTGCTGATCGAAAACCGCATGGTTGACGATACCCGGAGCTACCCCAGGAGCATGCAGGAGTTTGCTGAGATGATCGAAGCCAATGACCCTGTTAAACATAAATCTTTATTTATAAATAATCAGTAAAAGGAGAGAAAGCAATGAAACTGAGCATGAAAGAAAGAAAAATCGTTCTTTGCACTGCAGTTGCCGCACTATTCCTCGGAATTGCCCCCGCTGCAAACGCAATGCATATTATGGAAGGATATCTCCCACCCTCATTCTGCATCGCATGGGGAGCTATCTGTGTTCCGTTCCTGGTGGCAGGATACCTGTCCCTTAAAAAGACTCTTGCCGCGAGCCGCAGAACCATCGTAATCATCGCAATGACGGGAGCGTTCGTCTTTGTGCTTTCATCATTAAAAATCCCTTCCGTTACAGGCAGCTGCTCCCATATGACGGGCACCGGACTCGGAGCGATTCTGCTGGGGCCGAGCGCGGTCAGCATCCTGGGTATCATCGTCCTGATCTTCCAGGCGATCCTTCTCGCTCACGGCGGTTTGACGACTCTGGGGGCCAACACGTTTTCCATGGCCATTGCCGGTCCCTTCGTCTCCTATGGGCTCTACGTGCTGTTCAAGAAGCTGAATGTGAATAGAAAGGTCGGCATCTTCCTTGCGGCGACCATCGGCGATCTGTTTACATATTGCGTGACCAGCGTCCAGCTCGCTCTTGCCTATCCTGCCGCCAACGGAGGATTTGCCGTGTCCGTGCTGAAATTCCTCGCCGTATTTGCGCCGACACAGCTGCCCTTGGCGATCATAGAAGGTATTCTCACCGTCGTCATCGTGATAGGCCTTGAAACCTATGCAAAATCTGACCTGAAAGAACTTGGATTTCTGAGCGGAGGTGAAATGTAATGTCAAAGAATAAGAAAACCGTAATCATTCTGTTAGTTATCGCGGTGCTGATCGCCGTCGTCCCGCTCTTCGCGTTAAAGGGCGCAGAGTTCGGCGGTTCCGACGACGCGGGAAGCGTGGTGGTCTCAGAGGTGACGGGCAGGGAATACGTGCCGTGGTTCACACCGGTCCTAGAACAGGCCATCGGAGGGGAATTGCCGGGAGAGATCGAAAGTCTGCTGTTCTGCGTACAGACGGGGATCGGCGTCGGTATACTGGCCTTCTTCATGGGAAGATATGTGGAAAGAACCAAGAACGAGAGAGAGCGGAACAAGAAAAAAACTATCGAATAACACGCTTTGATCACAAATACCATGGGCATGTCCCATGGTATTTTAACTTCCATCCCATTGACGAACAAGGGGTAAGATGTTAAACTGAAATCGTTAATTTGAACAGTCAACGGGTGCCCACTTTATTGCGGGTGGGATAATAGGGAAGTGGGTGAGAAACCCACGCGGGACCGCCGCTGTAAAAGAGGAGCCGTATCTGAAACGCCACTGTGAAAAACGGGAAGGCTGATACCGGCGACGACGCTTGAGCCAGAAAACCTGCCTGATGATGACGGAAATTCAGACGCCTGGGCGACCAGACTGTCTGGTATATTACACACTCCTACGGACGAAGGGAAGGTGTAGTAAACGGAAACGCGCCTCGTTTCTTTTATTATGCCTATTCCGGCAAGGTCCAGGATCAGGCAGTTTTTTTTTGGAAATGATCGTTTTCAGCCTGAAAAGGCGTCGAGACGGCGGACAGGGGAGGTTACCCAATGACAAATGAGAAAAAAGCGATCCTCGTGGTGAGCTTCGGCACGAGCCATGCCGAAACCCGGGAAAAGACCATAGGGGCCATTGAAAGGGCCATTGCGGAGGCGCATCCCGAATATGAGACCAGAAGGGCTTTTACCAGCGGAATGATCCTGAAGGTGTTGGAAAAGCGGGACGGAATCGTCATCGACAGCGTCGCGGAAGCGATGAACCGGCTGGTGAACGACGGATTTCGGAAGGTGCTGGTCCAGCCCACCCATGTGATTCCCGGCGATGAATATGACGGCATGACGGCTGATGTAAAGATGTTTGCCAGCCAGTTTGAAGAGATAAAGATTGGAAAGCCCTTATTATATCATAGATCAGATTACGACAAGGTGATCCGCGCCGTCATGGAGCAGTGCCCGAGGCCCGGGGACAGAGAGGCTCTGGTGCTGATGGGACACGGAACGGAACATCCCGTCGATACGGCGTACGCCGCGCTGGATTACCGATTTAAGGTCATGGGATATCCCAATGTTTTCATGGGGACCGTGGAGGGCTATCCGGATTTTGAAACGGTATTCCGGCAGGTTGATTCGTTTCACCCGGATAAGGTATTCCTGATGCCGCTGATGGTGGTGGCGGGGGATCATGCTGTAAACGACATGGCCGGAAACGAAGAGGATTCCTGGAAGAGCTGCTTTGAGAAGGCAGGATATGAGGTGGAGTGCATCCTGAGAGGGCTCGGGGAATTTCAATCTATTCGCAATATCTATCTGGAACATGTTAAGGATTTACTGAATGAATAAAGGCCTTAATGCCTTTCAGAAAATACTCGCAAGTTTTAAAGCTGGGCGGAGATTCAATGGATCAATATGTTTTTAAGGACAATAAAAGACTGCGGTGCGGTTACACCACCGGAAGCTGTGCGGCGGCGGCGGCTCAACGGGCTGCCGCCATGGCTCTGGGCGCCGCGTTTCCCAGGGATGAGAAGATCGTTCTGAACACGCCCAAGGGCGTCCGGCTGGAGCTTGTTCCTGAGGATGGGTCGAGCGGAGACGGATGGGGAAAGTGCGCCGTGAGAAAGGACGCCGGAGACGATCCGGACGCTACCAACGGGATCCTGGTCTATGCGGAGGCGGTGAAAACTTTCCGTGAGCCGGAGATAATCCCGGAGGGTGCGGTAGTCCTGCACAGCGACGGCCCCAGGATCATCCTCGACGGGGGAGAGGGCGTAGGCAGAGTGACCAGACGGGGGCTTGCGTGTTCCGTGGGGGAGGCCGCCATCAATCCCGTTCCCAGACAGATGATACTGGAGCAGGTTCGGGGTGTCTGTGAAGAATTTGATTACAATAGCGGGCTTTACGTGGAGATTTCCGTTCCCGGGGGGGAGGAGATCGCGAAAAAGACCTTCAATTCCAGACTGGGAGTCGTCGGAGGGATATCCATACTGGGAACCAGCGGGATCGTCGAGCCCATGAGCGACCAGGCCCTGATCGATACCATCAAAGTGGAGATGGACGTTCAAAAAGCCGCAGGGACAGAATATCTGGTGATCACTCCGGGAAACTACGGAGAGACATTTCTGAAATCACAGACCGCGCTGTCCGGAATATATTCCGTGAAGTGCAGCAACTTTGTAGGAGAGGCGCTGGATTATGCTGAACTTTCTAAATTCAAAGGCGTGCTTCTGGTGGGGCATATCGGGAAGTTTATCAAGGTGGCGGCCGGAATTATGAATACCCATTCCAGATACGGCGACGCCCGTATGGAGATCATGGGAGTCCACGGGGCGCTGGCTGGAGCTTCAAAGGAAGTCGTCGGCGAGCTTCTGGACTGCGTAACGACGGAGGATGCGATTTCGGTTCTGGACCGTGCGGGGATCAGGGAAGCGACAATGCAGTCCATCTTGAAAAAACTGGACTTTCACATCAAAGAGCGGGTGCATCAAAGCATGGAAATCGGCGCCATCATCTTTTCCAATCAGTACGGATATCTGGGAGAGACGGCGGATGCGCCGGCATTGCGGGAAAAACTGGAACGCGCCTGCCAGGGGAGAAACATATGAAAAAACCAGGTAAGCTATACGGGCTGGGGGTGGGTCCCGGCGATCCGGAACTGATGACCCTCAAGGCGGCCAGGCTGATCAGGGAATGCCAGGTGGTGGCGATCCCTGCGTCGGGGCGGGATACGAATACGGCCTTTAAAATCGCCGAAGGAGCGGTCCCCGAAATCAGTGAAAAGGAACTCCTGGAGGTTCCCATGCCCATGACCCGGGATGAAAGCAAGCTGAAGGAGAGCCATGACCGCGGGGCGGACGCGGTGATCGCGGTGCTGGAAAAAGGCCTGGACGTCGTGTTTTTGACTCTGGGAGATCCGTCCATCTATTCGA
>DLFX01000166.1:5853-7628 GCA_002482405.1 Firmicutes bacterium UBA7709
ACGGGTTGCGGCCAGGGGATATGAGGTGGAAATCGTGCCCGGAGTCCCGTCCTTCTGCGCAGTGGCGGCCAGACTGAACGAAGGCCTCACGGAGGCCTCGGAAGCTCTGCACATTATACCCGCCTCCTATGAAGGGATAGAAGAAGCTCTTTTGCTGAAGGGGACAAGGGTTCTGATGAAATCGGGAAAATCCATCGGCAGGGTGAAGAGAATCCTTGAGGATATGGAAAATCCGCCTGAAGTAAAGATGGTCGAACGCTGCGGGATGCCGGGAGAACGGATTTTCCGGCGGCTTGCGGACCTGGATGAGGAAGCGGGTTATTTCTCGATATTGGTAGTAAAAGATAAAAGGAGATAGCATGATACATTTTGTGGGAGCGGGTCCGGGAGCGGCAGATCTGATCACGGTCAGGGGGCAGAAGCTTCTGACGGAAGCGGACGTCATCATCTACGCGGGTTCTCTGGTGAATCCGTCGCATCTGGAAATTGCAAAGGAAGGCTGCCTGATCTACGACAGCGCGTCCATGACCCTGGAGGAAGTGATCGCCGTGATGAGGGAAGCGGAGGCCGCGGGCAGGATGACGGTGCGGCTGCATACCGGAGATCCGAGCATATACGGAGCGATCCGGGAGCAGATGGATCTGCTGGAGGAATCGGGAATTCCTTATGATGTAGTGCCGGGAGTAAGCTCCTGCTTTGGAGCTTCCGCCGCGCTGAAGGCCGAGTACACCTTGCCCGACGTCTCCCAGACGGTGATCATCACGCGAATGGCGGGAAGAACGCCGGTGCCGGAAAAAGAAGAAATCTCCCTGCTGGCGGCTCACCAGGCGACCATGGTGATCTTTCTTTCCACAGGGCTGCTGGAGCCGCTGAAGGAACGGCTTTTGGCCGGAGGCTACCGCAAGGACACCCCTGCGGCTATCGTCTACAAGGCGACCTGGCCCGATGAGAAGGTTTTCCNNAGTGGACACCCTGCCTCAGATGGCAAAGGATAACGGGATAACAAAGACGGCCCTGATCCTCGTGGGGGACTTTCTAGGTGGTCATTACGACCGTTCAAAGCTTTACGATCCGGCCTTTACCCACGAGTTCCGGAAAGGAATAACCGAGAAGGAATAAAATGATAGAAATAGACGAAAAACTGAATGTCAGGATGGTCGGAATCGACCACAATAAAGCTTCAATTGAATACCGGGAACGCTTTTCCTTTACGAAATCAGGGGCAGCGGAAGCCATGAGGCTTCTGAAGGAGCGGTATCCCATAGACGGCTGCGTGATTCTTTCCACCTGCAACAGGACGGAATTGTGGATCAGCGCCGGGCCCGACCTATCGCCCTACAGGATGCTGTGCGCGTTAAAAGAAGCCGACGCCGGGCAGTACGGGGATCTCTTTGTTGAGAGAGAAGGAGAAGGGGCTGTGCAGCACCTGTTGGAGCTCGCCTNNGCCTGCGGGCTGGATTCCAGGATATTCGGCGAGGATCAGATCATTTCCCAGGTGCGGGAAGCGGTCATCCTGGCCCGGAAAAACCACTGCACCGACATGGTGCTGGAAAAGGTGTTTCAGACGGCCATCGGCGCCGCCAAGAAAGTCAAATCCCAGGTGAGGCTTGCCGCCGCAGACGGTTCCACCGCGCTGCAGGTTCTGTCTCTTTTGAAGGACCGGCTGGGTGAACTCAAAGGCGTCCCCTGTTTTGTGATCGGAAACGGGAAGATGGGACAGCTCGTCTGCAATACGCTGCTGGCCCAGGGGGCGGTGGTCAAGATGACCCTGCGCA
>DLFX01000166.1:7633-12986 GCA_002482405.1 Firmicutes bacterium UBA7709
CTGCTGTTCCGGAGGGCTGTATCATGATCCCTTACGAGGAGAGGATCCGGGAGCTGGCTTCATCGAAGGTGGTGATCAGCGCGACCCGCAGCCCTCACTATACGCTGAGGAAGAGCGAGATAGAAGGTCATTTGAACAGAGAGCCGAGCATCTGGATCGACCTGGCGGTTCCCAGGGACATCGAGCCTGAAATCGGCGGGATGGAGGGGATCGCCCTCTTTGACGTGGATCATCTGGAAAAGGAAGAAAGCCGGGCCGGGAACGGGCACGGAAATAGAAATAAATATGAAAACGGCAGTGGCAGAGGGGAAGCCATGGGGATACTGGAGGACTACATGGACGGTCTGAAGAGATGGTTTGCCTTTCGGGAGAGGGTTCCTGAGATTCAGGACATCGTGAGGATGTCCACAGAGGACGTGTCCAAACGGCTGGATCATCCCATCGAGGCCATCGAACTGCCGGAGGCTGAGAAGGACCAGCTCCGGGCGGAGATCGAGCGGGCGGTGGAAAAATCCGTCGGAAAGCTGCTCTTCGGTTTGAAGGATACTTTGAATAACTCACTGTGGAAGGAATGTCTGGACGCGGTATACGAAGCGGCCAGCAAGGATACGTTAAAATCATAGGAGGAAAGATGAAGATATATGTGGTGGGTCTCGGCCCGGGAGAATGGGGCCAGATGACGCAGAAGGCCGCGGAAGCCCTTGAAGAATGCGATGTGATAACGGGGTACGACGTATATGTGGACCTGATCAGGGAGAGATTCCCCCATAAGAACCTGGTCTCAACTCCGATGAAAAAGGAAGCGGAGCGGTGTCATCTGGCGGTCGCGGAGGCTCTGAAGGGACAGACGGTGGCCATGGTATGCAGCGGAGATCCGGGGGTTTATGGAATGGCGGGTCTGATGTACGAGGTGGCTCAGCAGTATGATCCCGTTGAGATCGAAGTCATTCCGGGGATCACCGCCGCCTGCAGCGGAGCCGCTGTTTTGGGGGCGCCTTTGATTCACGATTTTGCGGTGATCAGCCTGAGCGACCTCCTTACCCCCTGGGAGCTCATTGAAAAGCGCCTCGGCTGCGCCGCGGAGGCGGACTTCGTGATCTGCCTCTATAATCCTTCCAGCAAGAAGCGGCAGGATTATTTGAAAAGGGCCTGTGAAATCGTCCGGAACCATCGCGGGCCGGAAACCAGGTGCGGATTTGTCCGAAATATCGGCCGCCAGGGAGAGACGGGCACCGTGCTGACGCTGGGCGAGCTGCAAGATGCCCAGGTGGACATGTTTACCACCGTATTCATAGGAAACTCACAGACGAGGGAAATTGCCGGAAAACTCGTCACCCCCAGAGGGTACGGCATTGAAAAAAGAGGATAAAGGGATGCAGAATCTATTGGTCTTTGCAGGCACGACGGAGGGACGGGAGCTTTTGGAAACGCTGTCCCGCGCCATTGGCGGGAGCGGACCCGAAGTCTACGCCTGCGTGGCGACGGAGTATGGAAGGGACGTGCTGGGGTCTGACCTTGAGCATGTTCAAATCCATCCGGGACGCATGACGGAGGATGAGATGGCGGCTCTTATGGAAGAAAAGCGGTTTGATTTCGTCATCGATACGACCCATCCCTACGCCAGGTCGGCGAGCGAAAATATCAAAGCCGCCTGTGAAAGAGCAGGCTGTAGCTATATCAGAGTGCTTCGTCCCAGGGGACTCAGGGAGCGGATGGACTGCCTGTTCTTCGGCAGCCATGAGGAGGCTGCCGAATATCTGGACCGGACCGAGGGCAACGTGCTGCTTACGGTTGGGAGCAAGGAGCTTTCAAAATATACCGGGATTCGGGACTATCAGAAGCGCTTGTTTCCAAGGGTGCTTCCCATGCCCGAAGCGTTGGAGAGCTGCTTCGCTCTGGGGTTTCCGGGAAAGCGGATGATCTGCATGCAGGGTCCTTTTACTGCGGAATTGAATGCCGCGATGATCAGGCAAACCGACGCGAGGTTCCTGGTGACAAAGGATTCGGGAGCGGCGGGAGGCTTTTATGAAAAGTATCTGGCCGCCCGGGAAACGGGAGCTGCGCTGTTGGTCATAGGCAGAGAAGAAGAGGAAGAGGGAATCTCTGCTGAAGCCCTCCGGAATCTGCTGGAGAAGACCTATCACCTGAAGCTTTCGAAGCGCGGAAGCGATGAACCGGGCCAATGGTTTCCTCTGTTCACCAATATTTCGGGCAGGACCGTCGTCGTGATCGGAGGAGGAAAGATCGCTCAGAGGCGCGTCCGGTCCCTTTTGGACTTCGACTGCAGCATCCGGGTTATCGCCCGGGAGACCTCGGAAGAGATCAAAGGTTACGGCGCGGAACAAAAGCTCGAACTCCGGCTCAAGGGCTATGAGCCATCTGACCTGGACGGGGCGGACTATGTGCTGGCGGCTACAGACGACAGACAATTGAATCATGAGATATATAAAGGGTGCAGAGAAGGCAATATCCCTGTAAACGTGGCAGACGACAAGACAAAAAGCGATTTCTATTTTCCCGGGATCGTTCGGAGAAACGGGATCACCGTCGGCGTCACCGCGGAGGGGAAAGATCACAGCCTTGCAAAAAAGGCGACCAGGGCCATCGCCGATTGCCTGGACAGCAATATTGGCAAGATATGAAAACAGAAATCTGCGGGAGGATTGAAGCATTGAAGCCGGAAAAAATTAGAATCGGAAGCAGGGAAAGCAAGCTGGCGGTGATCCAGTCGGAGTTGGTGATGGAGCTGATCCGTCAGGCCCACCCAGAGATCGAGCTTGAACTGGTCACCATGAAGACCACAGGAGACAGGATCCTGGACCGGAGCCTTGACAAGGTCGGTGGGAAAGGACTCTTTGTAAAGGAGTTGGATCAGGCCCTTCGGGACGGCAGGATCGATATTGCGGTGCACAGCCTGAAGGATATGCCTATGGACACGCCGGAAGATCTGCCTCTTCTTGCCTTTTCCAAACGGGAGGACCCCAGGGACGTACTGGTGCTGCCCCTTGGGGCGCATACGGCTGAAGATCAGGCCCCGGAAACCGGCGGAGCCGCCGCTTTCAACATCGGCGTTCCCGGCGCGCCGGATAAATCCATCGGCAGTTCCAGCGCCAGGAGAAGCCTGCAGCTCAGGCGTTCCTACGGCGGCATTTCCACGGCGGTGGTGAGGGGAAACGTCCTTACCCGTCTGTCGAAGCTGGATAACGGCGATTACTGCGCCCTGGTTTTGGCTTATGCCGGATTGAAGCGTCTCGGCATGGAAAACCGGGTCAGCAAGGTGTTCGAACCGTCGGAAATGATACCGGCGGCGGGCCAGGGCATCATGGCGATTCAGGGAAGAGCGGGGGAAGACTACGGCTATCTGGATTGCGTCAACGATGAGGATGCGAAAACGGAGGCCCTGACTGAACGTGCCTTTGTAAGGGCTTTGGACGGAGGCTGCAGCTCGCCTATCGCGGCTTTTGCCCAAGCGAAGGGCGGAGAAGTGAAGCTGACAGGCCTCTATTATATAGAAGGAAGAGATGATTATATCACGGGAGAGATCTCGGGCATGCGCGAGGACGGAGAAGCCCTCGGAGAACAGTTGGCCCTGCGGCTGAAAGGGGAGGTCTGAAAGAAGATGGCGGCGGATATGGAAGAAATGAGAAAACAGAATATAGGAAAGGTGTGGCTGGTGGGAGCCGGCCCCAACGACGCCGGACTGCTCACCGTCAAAGGAAAAGCCGTTCTGGAGCAGGCTGAAGTGGTGGTCTATGACCATCTCGTAGGCCGGAGCATCCTCGCTATGATTCCCCGGGAGGCCAGGCTGGTGAATGTGGGAAAGCTCTCGGGCAATCACCCTGTGCCGCAGCAGGAGATCAACCAGATCCTTGTGGACGAGGCTCTGGGTGGAAAACGGGTCGTTAGGCTGAAGGGGGGAGACCCCTTTGTCTTTGGGCGCGGAGGCGAGGAAGTGGAGGAGATTCGGAAGCACGGGATTCCTTTTGAGGTGGTTCCCGGCGTGACCTCCGCGATTTCCGTGCCGGCGTATAACGGGATTCCCGTGACCCACAGGGATTATTGCTCCTCTATACACATCATAACGGGACACACAAAAAATCTCGCCCGGGTGGATATCGATTTCCCATCCCTGGTAAAATTCGGCGGAACCCTCATCTTTCTCATGGGAGTCGCCTCCATGCCGGTGATCTGTAAGGAGCTCATGGATGCGGGAATGGACCCGGCGATGCCGGCAGCGATCCTGGAAAACGGGACCTCGGCTCACCAGAGGCGGGTCGTTTCCGACATTCAAAACCTGCCGGAAGCGGCGGCGAAAGCTGAGATAGAGCCCCCTGCCATCATCGTGGTGGGAAGGGTCTGCAGCCTCGCGGAGGAGTTTCACTGGGCGGAGGACAGGCCCCTGGGACAGGTAAAGGTCATGGTGACAAGGCCGAAGGAACGGGGCTCCGCCTTGACCGCAAAGCTTCAGGAGTACGGAGCGGAGGTCCTGGAAGTTCCCACAATAGAAACGGATCGGATCCTGGACAACTTCGCGCTGGATGAAGCTCTAAAAAATATGGAGAAATATCAATGGGCGGCCTTTACCAGCCCATTTGGGGTGAAAGCGTTTTTTCAGCGCCTGAGGGAGCTGGGAATCGATATCAGGAAGCTGTACGGCCTGAGGTTTGCGGCCATCGGCTCCGCGACCCGAAAGGCCATCGANNGGTGGATCTCATGCCGGAACGGTACGACGGGAAGGCCCTGGGGGAAGCCCTTGCCCGCGGGATGCGAGAGGAAGAGGAACGCTCCGGAAAAAGCCAGCTCGTCCTGATCCCCAGAGCGAAAATCGGATCGGAAGAGCTGATACGGCCCCTGGAAGAAGCAGGGCTTCAGTATGAGGATCTGGCGGTCTATGAGACGGAGGAAGCGGCCGGGCCGGAATTCGACTGGTACGATGAGTCGGTGGATTATGTGGCCTTTACCAGCGCTTCCACGGTGAGAGGTTTTGTAAAAATTGCAAAGGATTTAGATTATACAGGAGTCAAGGCTCTCTGCATCGGGGAGCAGACCGCTCAGGAAGCGCGGAAATACGGGATGCGGACCTTTGTTGCGGAAGAGGCTTCCATAGACAGCATGGTGGAATTCCTCCTCAGGACGGTGCAAAATGGTATCTGAACTGTTGAATCCCGCTGAATTTTTGAACACCGCGGTCCTGCCGTCCTTGATCGCCCTTGGGGCGGGTTTTCTGCTGGATATGATCTTTGGGGACCCCCACTGGATGCCCCATCCGGTTTGCCTGATGGGAAACGCTATCGCTACAGGCGAAAAGCTCATCAGAAAAGCGCTGCCTAAGACCCATGGAGGGGAGCTTGCC
>DLFX01000381.1:0-2605 GCA_002482405.1 Firmicutes bacterium UBA7709
GAACTTGCTCTGCATCCCGATTTTGAGAGAGAGTACATCAACGCGATGTATTTCCCTCAGGGATATTGCAATTCATAGGTCACGCGTCGAGGAGGTATTTTCATGGACAAAGATGAACTGATCAAACTTGCTCATAATACCATCGTTGAGGCGGATGAACAAAAGGCGATGCAGGTGATCGATGAGGCCCTGGCGTCGGGAGCGGATATCATGGAGATTCTCAGGGACGGCTTCGCCGAAGGGAACCGAGCCATCGGGGATATGTTCGAAAGCGGAAAATTAAGCCTGCCAGAGCTGATCTTTTCCACAGAGGTCATGAAAAAGGTTCTGGATGTCATCGAAACCCACACCAGCATCGACGAAGTCAAGGTTAAGGGCAAGGTGCTTATCGCCACTGTGGAGGGAGACGTCCACGAGATCGGCAAGGGCATGGTGGTTTCAACGATGAAGAGCTACGGCATCGACGTCGTCGATATCGGGCGCGAGGTGCCGGTTGAGACCATAATAGAAAAGGCGGAGGAGTTGAATGTCGATATCATCGCCACTAGCGCGTTGCTGACTTCCACCCTGAGAGAGCAGAAGAAGCTGGAAGAGGCGCTGAGGAAGATGGGAATCCGGAACAAATACACGACGATGGTGGGAGGCGCTCCCTGCACGCTGCGCTGGGCGAAGCGGATCGGAGCGGATATTTATACGGAGGATGCGATGGACGCGGCGAAAAAGGTTCTGTCGGTCCTTCGGAAACGGGAATAAGGGAGGCGTCAACAGTGGCGGAAAGCTATACGACAACACAGATCCAGCGCCTGGTGGAATTAAACGCGGCGGGGGAGATCACAGGGCAGACCTTTGAAACCGCTGAAGAGCGGAATCAGGTCTACCGGACGACGGAAGCCCGGCTGGTGAAAGAGCACAAGGAGAGGATCGGACGTCTGCTTCATGTGGATCATAAGCCCCTTGCGGTTCGGATCGAGGAGCGGATCAAGGACTGGCTGACACAGGAAGAGGGGTATACCCAGGTCACCACGCCTATCATCATTTCCGCGGGGGCGCTGGATAAGATGACCATTACAAAGGACCACCCCCTGACGAACCAGGTGTTCTGGCTGGATCCCAAGCGGTGCCTGCGGCCCATGCTCGCTCCGAGTCTATACGAGGTGATGCGGGACTTGCACAAGATCACGAAGGAACCCGTCAAGATATTTGAAGCGGGATCTTGTTTCCGGAAAGAATCCCAGGGGGCCCAGCATCTGAACGAATTTACCATGCTGAATCTCGTGGAGTTGGCAAGCGTGGAAGACGGACAGCAGATGGAGCGGATGAAATATCTGGCGGAAGGGGCTATGAAGGCCATCGGAATCGACAACTACGAGCTTGTCGTCGAAGAATCCGAAGTATACCGAGAAACCCTCGATATTGAAGTGAACGGACTGGAACTGGCTTCCGGAGCATACGGTCCCCATTTCCTGGACAGCAGGTGGGGCGTGTTCGACACCTGGGTGGGGATCGGGTTCGGCATTGAACGCATCGCCATGTATATGGGAAATCATCAGACCATCAAGCGGGTTGGCAAGAGCATCACCTATATCGACGGTTCGCCGCTGAATTTATAGCTGGGAAGGAAATTATATGACAAGATTGATTACAGATTGGATCGCGGACATTGAAACCACCGCAAGAGACCTGGACCGGGAGATGCAGAAAAAGACCGGCCTGAGCTACGCCGCGCTGGCGGCAAAGGTCGGCGGATATTCCGTAAGCGATATCGACAGAGCCGCCCAGGCCATCAGAATCGCAGCCGTTCCCGTCACTGCCGGACTTGGACTCATCGGGTCCTTTGCGGAATCCGTGGCGTCCATCGTGCGGGCCGCGGGCTTTGAGAGCTTTGTTACGGAACGCACCGATGTGGACGGCCTGTGGGAGGCTTATGAAAACGGGGCGGATATCGTTTACATGGCGGACGACGACCGCTTTATCTCCATTAATCTCAACAAAAAAAAGATGGCAAACAACGACTATGCCACCGCTTTTGGATATACGGCGGCGCTGGAAGGGGCCCTGGGCTCCCTTGTGGGAAAGGAGATACTGGTTCTGGGCTGCGGAACCGTGGGCAGGGAATTCATGAAGTGCTTGAAAAAGAAGGGTGTAACCTTTGCCGCCTACGATATCGACAGGGAAAGGCTCGCTGAAATCAAGGCGGAAGGGATCTCCGTCGTCGAAGCCTCTGAGGAGATCAGGAATTATCAGTATCTGATGGACGCGACGAACCAGGGAGGCTGGCTTCACGCGGATATGCTGCATCCCCAGGTCTGGATCTCGGCCCCGGGAGTTCCTCTTTCCCTGGATCGTGAGGCTTTAAAGCTGCATGAGGGGCGGCTCATTCACGATCCTCTGCAGATCGGAGTCGTTTCCATGCTGGGGCTGACGTTATAGGAGAACAAGAACTTATGGAAAATCAGCGGATTCAGTTAAATATCGATGACGCCGATCAATATGCCTACGATTACTTTATCAATATCTGCGGCTTCAGAAACCGGGAAGGCGACAAGTACCGAAGGATGCTGGACCATGGAATGAGGATCCGGGAAAAGATTCTCGGCAGAGTCGA
>DLFX01000381.1:2685-2864 GCA_002482405.1 Firmicutes bacterium UBA7709
GCGTTCAAAAGATCTACGCCTATCTCTTCACCTCCGGCAACTTTGAACTGGACGACGGCGATTCCATCATCGACCAGCTCTACGCGGACATCTGGGGAACCGCTTATACGGACGCGGGACTGGAGGTGCTGAAAAACTATCTGAAAGCCGACTTTGACCGGAGCAGCGCCGGCAAAGGC
>DLFX01000381.1:2909-5550 GCA_002482405.1 Firmicutes bacterium UBA7709
GCTTTTTCGAGGTTTTGGACGGAGATATCATCGGCGTCAAAGCCAGAACCAACAGTCTGATGCTGCCTTTAAAATCCTGCGCGGGTTTTTTCGTCATCGTGAACGACGATACCAGGCTGCCGTCTGCGGACTGCAAGAGCTGCCACGCGGACCACAGGGGCTGCGAATTTTGTCAGGCCAGAATCAAGCGGAACCAATAGCTGGGCCGTTTCTCGAAAGAGAGCGCTCGGCCGCGACATGGGGGGCGGATCGTATTGATCGCATGGACTCTAAATTCATGCAGCCGGGTGAAACTCCCGGGCTCCTCGCCACTTTTTAAATCCGTTGACAGTTTTGGCCCGGACGCGGACTTTACCCACAGCCCCGGCAGATAGGAAGTAGAATCATGGAGAAACAAGAAATCATAAGCCTGTTAAGGGCAGAGGATCCCGTTGAAGTCGGGGAACTGTTCTCAAGGGCCAGAAAAGCCAGGGAAGAGCTGTTTTCAAACAAGATATTTCTATACGGATTTGTCTATTTTTCCACGTGGTGCAGAAACAACTGCAATTTCTGTTATTACCGCAGCTCCAACAATATCCAACGCTATCGAAAGACCCGGCCGGAGGTTATCGCAATTGCCGACGCGCTGGCAAAGTCAGGGGTGAACCTGATCGATCTCACCATGGGGGAAGACTGGACCTATCATGAGGAGAATTTTGCCTCCGTATTTGATATGATCAGGAAAATCAAAGAAAAAACCGGACTTCCCGTCATGATTTCCCCCGGAGTGGTGGAGGACGGGCTGATCGACAGGTTTGCGGAGCTTGGCACGGAATGGTACGCGCTTTATCAGGAGACCCATAACAGGGAGCTGTTCTCCCGGCTTCGGATCCATCAGGATTACGACGAGCGCATGCATGCCAAGCTCCATGCAAAGGAGAGGGGCATGCTCATCGAAGAGGGCATCCTCACCGGAGTTGGAGAGAGCATTTCGGATATTGCCGATTCTATTCTGGAAATGGGCAGGATCGGCGCGCGGCAGGTCCGGGTCATGAGCTTTGTGCCTCAGCAGGGCAGTCCGATGGAGACGGTAGAACCGCCGGACCGGCTGCTGGAAATGAAAATTATCGCCGTGATGAGGCTGATGTACCCGGAGACGCTGATTCCCGCGTCTCTTGATGTGGACGGCATCAAAGGGCTGAAAGACCGGGTTGACGCCGGAGCCAATCTGATTACCTCCATCATTCCGCCATTGACCGGCCTTGCAGGCGTTGCACAGAACAGTATGGACGTCGACGACGGCGGAAGAACAGTGGAAGAGGCCTCGGCCATCCTGAGGGATATGGGGCTGAAGCCTGCGACGGCAAAGGAATATATGGATTATCTCGCGGTTTTACGGAATGGAAAGAAGGTCTGAAATGGCTAGGATCGCAATTGTCGGCGGAAAGCTTCAGGGAACGGAAGCCGCTTATTTAGCTAAAAAGGCGGGCATGGAAAGCCTGCTGATCGATTACTATGAAAAACCTCCGGCGGCGGGCCTGTGCGATGAATTCCTCTGCTGTGACGTCACGAAAGAGAGCAAGGAACTCATCGATGCGCTGAACGGAGTGGACCTTATCCTGCCGGCCAATGAAAATACCAGGGTTTTGAACGCCCTGACCGAGCTGTCGGAAAAATATCACTACCGGCTTGCTTTTGATATGGAAGCCTACAGGATATCCTCTTCCAAGCTTCTGTCGGATCAGCTGATCCATGAGAACGGAATCCCCGCTCCCCGGTATTATCCGGGCTGCAGAGCGCCCTATATCGTCAAGCCCTCCGGCTTCAGCGGAAGCGAGGGCGTGAAAAAGATCGATACCACGGAGGAGTTGAAACAGTTTTTGCAGAAGGCTGCCCCCGAGGAAAAATGGATCGCCCAGGAATTTCTGGCAGGTCCGTCCTATTCCATCGAGGTTATCGGACAGCCGGGAAGCTATCAGACCTACGAGGTGACGGAAATCCACATGGACAAGGGCTACGACTGCAAAATGGTGACCGCGCCCTGCGGGATTGCGGACGGGCAGCGGGAAGGATTCCGGCAGATGGCGGTCAGGCTGGCGGAGCTGGTGGGCTTGAAAGGAATCATGGACGTCGAAGTCATCGATGACGGAGGGAAATTTAAGGTGCTGGAAATCGACGCGAGAATCCCCAGCCAGACTCCTACGGTGGTCTATCATACGAGCGGCGTCAATTTCGTCGGGGAGCTGGCGGAGCTGTTTTGCAGCGGAAACTTGATGTCAAAGGAATCCCGGCGGAAGAAATTCTGTTCCTATGAGCACTTGATGGTCAGGAACGGCGAGATAACAGAACACGGAGAGCATATCATGAGCCAGGGGGGCGTGCTCAGGCTGAGGGAGAACTTTTACGGCGCAGACGAGGTCATTTCGGATTTTGTGAAAGAGGGGCTGCCTTGGCGGGGAACCTTTATCAACTGGGCCGACACCGAGGAAGGGCTTGCTTTAAAGCGCGAGAATATGCGCCTGAGCCTGCTGGGACTATAGGGGCATTTGAAATTGGCTGAACAGGAGGAATATGGAAAGATGAGTGAGGAAAAGAAGCGGTATTACAGAAAAAATGTGGAGCTCTTCCTCCTGCTGGATAAGATCAAGTTATGGCCCTCCAG
>DLFX01000402.1:0-5275 GCA_002482405.1 Firmicutes bacterium UBA7709
ACCGCTCGTTTCAAAACGCACAGTGCGCAGATACTCCCTGTCTCTTACCGTCTCCACGCCCGGGATTGCGCGCAGAGCGAGGAAATCCAGCATTTTTTCCCACTGATAGGGCGGATGATAGCCTAATGTCAATGTAACGCTGCTCTCCGCCTCTTTTGCTGCCGCGGCCTTACGGCGCAGAGCAGAAGGGGCGAGATGATATTGTTTTTTAAAGAGATCGTTGAAGCGCCGCAAACTCCCAAAACCGGCGGCCATCGCCACATCGATTACAGGAAGCTTCGTGTCCGTTAAAAGATTTTTGGCGAGAAGCAGCCTGCAAGTCTGCAGATACCGGACAGGAGAAACGCCGTATTCCGCTTTAAACACCCTGCGCAGGTGACGGTCTGTGCATCCAAGGCGTCCGGCAGCCTCTTCAATAGTATGTTCATTCCCGCACAGCTCCTCTAAAAGCCTTCCCGCCCGGCGGGCGATAGAGGAAGCGGCGTCTGCAGGCGCGCTGCCGGGAGCAAGCTCCGGCCGGCAGATAAGGCATGGGCGGAATCCCGCCTGTTCCGCCTCGGCAGCCGTAGCATAAAAGGTGCAATTTTCAAGCTTTGGCATCTTTGCCGGGCATATCGGCCGGCAGTAAATTCCTGTGGAAGATACTCCTACAAACAGACGCCCATCAAACCGGGGGTCTTTTGCTTTAAACGCCGCATACCATATTTCCCGCCTGTTTTCCGACATGGATCTCACCTCCCGGCGCTCAGTAAATTTTTATTGGTTATAGAGTACTAATCTATGATAACAAGTCCGCCGGAAAAATTCCAGCCATTTTCGGACATCGATTTATATGCCTCTGAACAATTACGCAGAGGGCTTTCATTTAAAAGAAAATCCGGAATCTGTACTTTCCCCAGATTCCGGATCTTTTTTGCAGCTTATTCATTGAAGTGATTTAATATATTTCTGTAATTTCCGCGCCTGCATTCCTTCGGATAGAGAGTATTCACGAAAAAAATCCTGCAGCTCGCCGTCGTCGATTTTCTCGGAATAGCTTTTAAAATCCCGGATTCTTTCCTGTGTGTCCAGCAGCGCTTTTTTCAGGTAATCTTCCTTTTTCATTTCCATTAGCCGCACCTCCTTGATAATAGTATAGCCATCGGATGGCAAATCATTTATCAATTCCGCCATTGCGGCCATAGAATGCGATGAAAATCAATCCAAAAAGCGAACCGTTTCTTTCAGCGGTTTTCTGCCGCTTTTAAAGTCGTTGATCTTATTGTCTTCATCCGCATATCCGATGGCGATGCCGATTGTGATCTTGAGATCCTTCGGAATATTCATCTCCCTTCGGATGACGTCCGGATACAGCACGAGGGTTATGGCGGGGATCGTCGACAGGCCCTGTTCCTGCGCCGCAAGCATGATGCTCTGGGCGTAGGCGCCAACGTCGTACATCGACCACTCGGACAGGACTTGATCGATACAGAGGAATATGACCGCCGGAGCGTTGAACATGGACATGTTCAGGGATCCGAACTTCTCGACGGCGTCGCCGCAGTCCCGCTTCATATCCGGATACAGCTGCTGCTGGCGCTTCTTCTCCGCATCCGGCCAGGCGATGGGCCGCGGCGTTTCCGGGGCCCCCGGCACTTTATTCTCATAGTTCTGCCGATAACCCTCCCTTATTCTTTCCAGCGTGGCGTCCGACGCAACGAACACCTCCCACGGCTGGGTGTTGGCCCAGGATGGGGTGCGGGCGGCCGCTTCGAAAATAGCGTGCAGTTTTTCCTTTTCAATGGGCTTGGGAAGAAACGCTCTGGCAGAGCGCCTTGTTTTGAGTGCTTCCATCACATTCATGCTGACACCTCCATTATCTGTCTCTGNNGCGTATAACTATTTTTATCCTTTTATTAAATTTTATCTCTGGTTTCGATTATGTCAAGCTAAGTGTTTCATGAGATTCATTGACGATAGCTGTCTTTATATATATAATAACAGCTAGAAATGAAACAACAGCGGGTATCAGCTTTAAGGAGGGAGTCAAGTTGAAACAAAATATATTGCAGGAATCTCATCTAAAGGATACAAAGCGCCGCCGGGCCGTATTGCATGTGCTGGAGAATTCCGATTCCCCTATGGCTGCTGACAAAATCTATTCACAGGTCATAAAAAGCGCCCCTATGAGCGTCTCCACGACATATCGGATTCTCTCGGTCCTGTCGGAAAAAGGCATCTTATTAAAAAACCTGAGCCAGGATGGAAAGACATATTATCAAATTAACAATCGGCAGCACAGGCATTACTTGACGTGCACTTCCTGCAACGAGACCATCGTTATCGACGACTGTCCCCTGAACGCCCTGGAGGATGAGCTCAACAAAGACACCGGTTATATTATCACCGGCCATCATTTGGAGTTTACCGGAATTTGCCCCAAATGTGCCGGAAAGAAATAGCTTTCCACTGAATCTTCAGTTTCTGTTTCAGCCCCATCCCGGCATATTATGGATAGACGTACCCTTCCACCTCATCGGCAGGTGAAATCTTTGCGACGGATATCTGCGGCTCCGGATCACCCATATACTCTCCCTTCATGATAGTTCCTGTAACCGTCACCCATGAGTCATTTGTCAAATTCGGAGCCTCATCGTATTTGCAGATAAAGCCGACCGGGGTTAAATCCGCAACACAGCACGACATCATAAGGCGGGCCGGAGAGAATTCATTGCTTTTCATTGTCTCAGGATCTTTAAACACGAACCCCGTCACCGTGATCTGATATCCTGCATATTTATCCAGATTAGTATATATTTCATTGATCCAGGTGTAGAAATAGTCGTTTTCCACCGTAATTTGCTTATTCTTTATATCCAGGCCGACTAAATCATTCCCATATTCATCCTTTGGCACGGAATCCTCCTGGGTGCTCTGGGAATCCGGGGATTTATCCTCCTCGGTGCCCTGAGAATCCGAAGGGTTATCCGCTTGGGTGCTCTGGGAATCCGGGGANNGTGCTCTGGGAATCCGGGGATTTGGATTTCGCTGCCGGGGCAGACGAAAGGGTGCCGGTACCGGCAATTGCATTTCCGTTTAAGTACCCCGACGACAGGTTAGAAGCGCTGACAGAAGAATGGGGCAGCAATAAGAGCATGATGGGAATGGCCAGAATAAGGCAATGCGCCGAGTGGGTTTTATACTGGGGGCGGAATACTCTAAAAAGTGCCGCGAGGGCCCAAAGTGTCATGACAACAGCGGTAAAATAAAGGTACGGCACCATTTTGGGGGCGACGTAATGCTGATATTTTTCACTTTTAATAAGATAAAATATTAGGACCGCAAATGCTGCGAAGCATAAAAATTCCAAAACGATTTGCGGATTCAATACTTTCTTTCTTTTATACATATCCCTCACCATCCTACAGCCGGTCGTGCCAATAGAAACACCACCAGGAAGCAAACTATAAAGACTACCGTAAAGAGCCGCGCTATAAAGACCTTTGAAAAGCCGTTCGAGAGCATTATAACATTTTTAATATCCATCATCGGGCCGAAAACCAAAAATCCCATGATAGAGGCCAGAGGGAACCGGGAGGCAAAGCTTCGTGCAACAATGGCGTCAGAGGACGAGCACAAGGACAGCAGAAATGCCATTATCATCATGATAAACAATGAAGCGGCAAAATCCGTGCTGCTTTGAACAGCGAAGGCCTTTGTGACGATTGTCTGAAAAAATGAGGCTATAAACGCTCCTATCATAAGGTATTTTCCTACGTTAAAGAATTCTGCCTGTGAGTGGCGAAGGAGAAGCCCCAATTTTCCGCTTAATGTAGTTACGCTCTGCACCCCTTCATAGCATCCGCAATTGCACATCAATACATCAATTCCTCCCGCGACCACTCTGCCCCTGGAAGGCCGCAGGGCGAAATACAGTCCGATCAGAACAGCCGAGATGATCCCCAGCCCCATGCGGGTGGCAACGATCCGCAAGCTGCCATTGAATGCGTAATAGGTCGACAGCATTACTACCGGATTGATTACCGGTGTAGCTGTCATAAAGGTAATCGCCACCGGCGTGGGAACTCCTTTCCTTATCAGGCTTCTGAATATGGGAATGGAAGCGCAGTCGCAAACCGGGAGACAAAATCCTGCCAGCACGGCAACCAGCATGCCAAGTCCAAGCCGTTTTGGAAATCTTCGCTCTATGGCGTCGTTGGAGACAAACACCTGAATCAAGGATGAAATCGTAACGCCAATCAGCAGGAATGGAACCGACTGCAGTATAATTCCCAAAAAGATATTGATTATCGTGTTGACGGGCGTTTTCGTGAAATCAAAGACCGACATGGATAAAACATATAATCCGATAAAAATCAAAATTCCTATGCAGAACCCATTTACCGGATGTTTCCTTCTGCGATAGACCCGATCCATGATTTCACTGAACTGGTCTGTCTCATATATTTTTCCCCCGGGGTTGACGCCGTTTATCAGCCGCTTCAGGCGGTAAAATTCTCTGTCTGAGCCTACGGAGCGCAGAACCATAAAATCACAATTTACAATTTGTTCCGTCAATGCTCCGCCGGTCTTTCCCAATAACCCCTGAATCATGCTGCCGTCGGCAATGTGCATCATCTTTTCAAACCGGCAGAGGCGATATAATGACGGGTGCTGACATAAAGCCATCAACTGAGATAACGGCGTCACTCCATTCCATTCGATCCAAATTTCATCCACCGGATTCTTGAGCAGAAAGTCAGCGATCTGCTCCGCTATCTGTTTCATTTCCCGATCTAATTCTCTCTTTGTGAAGCTCATGATAAAGCAATTGCCGTACTGACTTTTTAACGTTTCCTCGCCAGATTCGAACTGCAGCGCCAGCATTTTCACGTTCTGAGATTCCCAGTTATTTACGATCCTGTTCAACAAAGTCGTCTTCCCAGCATCCAGAAATCCGGTTACAACATATACTGGTATGCGCAAGAATTTCACTCTCCTTTAAACAGCCTGTTCAGTTCGTGCTGGTTCAGACCCCGGCCGATAATGCACAGCATGTCGCCTCCGATATTGCAGTTCGTCAGCTTCAAGTNNAGTCACCCGGGAGATATTGCAGGTCAACATACCCGTTTATCCCTCTCAGGATGCCTTTGGCGCGGAGAACCGTTCCTGAAAGGTCGCGCTCCATCCGGTCGATGCAGTTTTTTAACTCCTCATCTGTAAATCTCCGGTTTGTTCGGACTGTAACGGTATCAAAGACCTCGTCGGCTGAATGACTGTGATCGTGCCCATGATC
>DLFX01000402.1:5334-6846 GCA_002482405.1 Firmicutes bacterium UBA7709
TGGGGCCCGTGAATATGCTCGTGGCCGCGGCCGTTCAAAATCTCTTTCGCACTGATTTGATCCCAGGATTTCGAGAGAATATTTGAATGTGCATTAAGCTCTTTGATCAAATCCACCGCGGCGTCTATTTTATCCGGATAATCGGAAGCACGGCTCAGCAGGACAACGTCCGCGTTTTTAATCTGATCCTCAAAGAATTCGCCGAAATTGTCGAGATACGCTTTGCAGCGTTTTGCATCCACCACTGTTATCTTTGATTTTACTTCCGCCAGCGACTGAAGTCCAGGATCCTTGCAGGCCCGCTCAATATCCGACAGCTTGCCGACGCCTGACGGCTCTATGATGATATGATCGGGATGAAACCGCGCGAGAATTTCCTTAATAGCTTTGACAAAATCGCCGTAAAGGCTGCAGCAGATACAGCCCGAATTGATTTCTTTAACCTCAACACCGCCTGATTTCAGCAATGCCGCATCAACGCTTATCTCACCAAAATCATTTTCTATCAGAACAACTTTTTCTTTATGAAAAGCCTCTATAAGAAGCTTACGTATCAGTGTAGTTTTGCCCGCTCCCAAAAAACCTGAAATTATGTAAATACCTGTCATTCCCAACCTCCTATCAATCTTTGCTTCAAGCTGCTGAAACTGAATAAATTCCAACCAATAAATGCAAATGCGAATTATTTGCATAAATATATTATAAATGCTTCCCTCCCGAAGTCAAGTAATCCCTCGGAGCTTCACAAAACTTTTACAAAACCCGCTTGAGATATACGGTGTGGATGCCTGAATATATTTTCTTCGACACCAGGACCAGAACAAGCACGGCAACGGAAACCAATGCCGTAAACCCTCCCGGAGCCACATTTAGATAGTAAGAAATAAGCAACCCCAGCATGATGTCTATCACACTGAAGACAATGGAAAAAATCAATGTTGACTTAAACCCCTTTCCGAGCTGCATGGATGCCGCAACGGGAAGCGCTATCATTGAGCTCAACACCAGCACGCCGACGATCCGTATCGATACGGATATCGCCGAAGCCACGAGAATGTTGAAGACATAATTGATTAGCCTGACCTTCACCCCGGCTATCTTCGCGGCCTCTTCGTCATACGCGATATAGACCAGCTGATGATATAAAAGTATGAGTGTCAAAACAGAGATTATGCTGAGAGTCAGCACCATAATCATGTCCAGCCGCGTTACGGTCAGAATGCTCCCGAACATAAAGGAATCCGCATTGGCATGCAGCTTACCCGAGCTGATGATCGTAATTGCGGTCCCTACGCTTAACGACAGTACGACGGTTAAAATCAGGTCGGTATATTTTTTAAAATAGCTGCGCAGAAACTCGATCAATCCCCCGCAAATCGATGTGAAGAGAAACGCTCCAAGCACGGGATTACGGCCGAACAGCAAGCCGATGGTGATGCCGGCAAGGGAAGCATGGGACAATGTGTCCCCGATCATAGAGTAGCGGCGGAGCACCAAAAAAATGCCGATGCA
>DLFX01000402.1:6888-9336 GCA_002482405.1 Firmicutes bacterium UBA7709
CACTGTAATCATCCGCTCCTTTACTCATAAAGTATTCATTAACGTATTTTTCAGGAGTGCACAGATGGCCCTTCCCCCCTGACAGATGATAAATCTGCGTTGAGTTCATGACCGCCGCATCCAGATTGTGTTCCACAGAAACAACCGTGACACCCCTCTCCTTGTTGATCCTTCTGATGAATCCGTAAATTTCCTTCTGGCTGTTCATATCCACTCCCGTTGAAGGCTCATCCAAAACAAGCAGGTCTGAATTGCCCATCAAGGCTCTCGCAATCAATATCTTCTGGCTTTGACCTCCCGATAAAGTGCCTGTGAGCTCATCCTTTAAGTCCAGCATTCCGACCTGCTCCAGCAGCTCTGATATGACGGACTTATCTTTTATCTTTAAAAGCTTCCGATAAGAATTCAGCATCTCATAAACGGTGATAGGAAATCCGGAATTGGAGAAATCGTTTCTTTGCGATACATAGCCGATCCGTTTTGCCCTGTTGGTGACCGATCCTTTTGTCGGTGCTAAAAACTTTAATATCAACCGGATTAAAGTGCTTTTTCCACTTCCGTTATCCCCCATGACCGACACATATTCTCCATCGCCTATCTCCAGACTGATATCATCCAGAATAAACGGCGGCGAATCTGTATATGAAAAATAAAGATTTTTAATTTCAATCATTAACCACCCACTTCTTCCTCTAAATGCTTACTGATATCTGTATCCTCTTTGGCAAGACCGTCTTGCCGCGCTATCATTAATTATACGCAAACGGTAACCATTTGCAAATAGAATTTAGAAAGAACAACTGATAAATATCAAGAAAATTTAAAATTTTTTTCAGCTCGGTTCAACATCTTCGTAACAGGTTTGGCTTAGGGACCATATATTAGCGTAGGGAAAGTTTCTTCCCCTAGGCTAAAATTTTATTGGAGGTTTCTTCATGAACAATAATCAAATTCCACTTACACAGCTGCCAATCGGCAAAAGGGCAGACGTTATGACATTGACATCCGACGGAGTGACACGGAGGCGCATGCTCGATCTCGGCGTAATCGGCGGGACCGAAATCGAACCTCTATACAGAAGCCCTTCCGGAAATCCGGTGGCATATTTGATAAGAGGGGCCGTCATCGCGCTGCGGTCCGACGTATCGGAGAAGATTATAGTATCAGCATTGTAAATTTAGGCGGAGCGATAGTTAATATGGCTTACTTCGTTCCGCCAGTTTCATTTTTTAGGAGGATTATCATGGGTTTAACAGGCGCCTCAACAGGAACGGGCGCATTAAATAACTGCGGACTGCATATTGAAAGGGAAACGCAGACAGACAAAATTGTAGCTCTTGCCGGCAATCCGAATGTCGGAAAAAGCACAGTGTTCAACAGCCTTACAGGGCTTAACCAGCATACGGGCAACTGGCCCGGTAAAACAGTGGCAAATGCGCAGGGAAAGTATCGGCATAAGGGCAGAAATTTTATCATGGTGGATATTCCGGGCACCTATTCGCTGATGGCTAACTCCGCCGAGGAGGAGATTGCCCGGGATTTCATCTGCTTTGGCGGGCCGGACGCGGTGGTTGTGGTGGCCGACGCGACCTGTCTTGAGCGAAACTTGAATCTTGTTCTTCAAACAATAGAGATTACGGATAAAGCGGTTCTGTGCGTCAATCTGATGGATGAAGCGAAAAGAAAAAAGATCCGCATCGATCTAAACCTGCTTTCCTCCCGATTGGGGATTCCCGTTGTAGGCACCAGCGCCAGATCAGGGCGCGGCCTTGACCATCTGATGGACGCGGTGACTTCTCTGACGGACGGCTCTTTTGAACCAAAACCCCTGTGCTTCACTTATGGGGATGAAATAGAAACCGCCGTATCCATGGTGGAGCCGGCGGTGGCTGAGGTCTTGTCCTTGCCGGGACAGGAGGCAGCGGCCTTGCAGAAATCTCCCAACAGCCGATGGGTATCCCTTAAACTGCTGGATGGAGATGAAAGCTTGCTCCAATCAATGAAGGTCTATCTTGGCTGTGATCTAATGCAAAACGAAGAAATACATCATAAGGTGGCGGAGGCAAGACTCTTTTTGGAGAAGTCCGGGATCCCACGGGATCAGCTGCGGGATCTGATCGTCACAAAAATTGTTAAAACCTGTGAACTAATTGGACGGGAAACGATCACGTTTGAGAAAAAGGAATACGCCGAGCGAGACCGTAAAATCGATAGAATCCTGACCTCAAAACTGACCGGAATTCCCATTATGATCGCGCTTCTCTTCGGCGTTTTCTGGATCACCATTACGGGGGCAAACGTCCCGTCAAGCCTTCTTGCTACGGGGCTATTCTCTCTGGAAGAGCCGATTTCCAATTTCTTTTTGTGGATATCCGCGCCTGAATGGCTTCGAAGCATAGTTGTGGACGGTATTTTCAGAACCCTTGCCTGGGTCGTTTCCGTTATGCT
>DLFX01000402.1:9359-13415 GCA_002482405.1 Firmicutes bacterium UBA7709
TGCCCCGCATCGCTTTCAATCTGGATAATTTTTTTCGTAAAGCCTGCGCTCACGGAAAGCAGGCGCTCACCATGTGTATGGGATTCGGCTGCAATGCCGCGGGCGTCATTGGCTGCCGTATCATCGACTCTCCGCGCGAACGCCTGATAGCGACTATTACCAACAACTTTGTGCCCTGTAATGGAAGGTTCCCGACCCTGATTGCGATTATCACAATGTTTTTCGCGGGTACGGCCGGCGGAGCGTTCCAATCCATTACTTCCACGCTGATGCTGACAGGGGTGATCGTTCTTGGGGTCATCATGACTGTACTTATCTCGAAATTGCTGTCGAAAACGATATTAAAAGGGATTCCTTCCTCCTTCAACCTGGAGCTTCCGCCTTATAGACGGCCCCAGATCGGGAGGATCATCGTTCGATCCATTCTCGACAGGACGCTTTTCGTGCTGGGCAGAGCGGTTGTCGTCGCGGCGCCCGCCGGCCTCATCATTTGGATCCTGGCCAATATTCAGGTCGGAGACTTGAGCCTGCTGGCTCAGTGCGCCGGTTTCCTCGACCCCTTTGCGAGGCTTATCGGCTTGGACGGCTATATCCTGATGGCCTTTATTCTCGGCTTCCCAGCCAATGAAATCGTTGTGCCGATTATCATCATGAGCTATATGGCGACGGGAACTCTTACCGATCTGGCAAGCCTGTCCGAACTGCATACGCTGTTCGTAAATCATGGGTGGACTTGGCTCACAGCGGTTTGCGCCATGCTTTTCTCCCTGATGCACTGGCCCTGCGGAACCACCTGTCTCACCATCAAAAAGGAAACCCAGAGCCTGAAATGGACGCTTGTATCCTTTGCCATTCCAACCGCAACAGGCATTGTCGTCTGCCTGATCGTGGCAAACACCGCCCGCCTGTTAGGGCTCGCGTAAACGTGCTTGAAAAATAAAAACAGAGCGCTAAGCTCTGTTTTTGCAATTCAATACATTTTCTTTTTTGTTATGATTAATGCACCGCTTATCATTAGAACAACGCATAACACAATCACTCCAACGTATGCAAATGGATTATCCTGATATGGGATTGGCACATTCATACCAAAAAAACTCGTAATGATTGTCGGCACTGCCATTACAATCGTTATGATCGCCAGGAATTTCATGACAATATTTAAATTGTTCGAAATGATGGATGCAAAAGCGTCCATGGTTCCTCCAAGAATGTTCGTATGGATATCAGCCATATCGATCGCCTGTTTGTTTTCAGTGATTACATCTTCAAGGAGGTCTTCGTCTTCCTCATACTTTTTCAGTATCCTGACTGTTACTTGACTCTCTTCATCGTGGGTTTTTCTTAAATAAGTTCTGAGCAGCTTTTCAAAAACACTTTCATTGGAACGTAATGCGGTTGTGAAGTAAACCAGGCTTTTCTCCAGATTCAGCAAGTTGATCAGCTCTTCATTTTTTGAAGACTTATGCAAATGCTGCTCGATATCCGTGGACTTTTTATCGATCTCCTTAAGGCAGCTTAAGAATAGTCTTGCATTACCATAGAGCAGCTGAAGAACAAACCGTGTTCGTTTCTGGGTAATCGGAGCGTTCTTCGTTCTGATAAACTGCTCGATAAGCATACTTTCTTTTAGGGAAACCGTTATGATAACCTGTTCTGTTATTACAATCCCCAACGGTATCGTATTATAAATAATCGGCGATTTATTATCCTTAGATGAATTCGGCATAGCGATTAAAATCAGTACCTGGTCATCATAGGCTTCAATTCTAGGCCTTTCCTCATCGTCTAAAGGTGCTTTTAGCAAGTCAATGTCCAGATTGTAAAGATCACAAAGTACCTTTAATTCTTTCTCAGTCGGATTAGTAACATCAATCCAAAGATTTTGCTCTTTCAGAGAGTTTACCTCTACGAGGCTGTTTTCAATTGTTTTGTAGATTCTCAGCATTGTTTGCCCCTTTCTGCTCAGGGCAAACAAACCCTTTAAGAGACAAAAAAGGAATGCAATTGCCCTATAGCGTTAAGTAATTTTACCATTTGCCATATGTGACTATGGCCACAACTGTCTTCCATTTCTTTCACCTCCATAGGGTTGAATTATACGCCTGAATTATACCTATGTCAATTAAGGTTCTGTTAAATATTTAATAAGCTGCCAATACCGTTGGCAGCTTTAAATCATGATCTGATATTTTGCATTAACCTGAAGCAGATTACATCTGAATACCCGCAGAAGACGTTTACTTTAAACTGTCATAAATTTTGGACAGGTTGTCGGAAATTCTTTCCAGATACGTCATTCCGTCCTCAGCGCTCTCAATGGTATAAATTGTTTCTACCTTTGCACCCACCTCATTAGCCAGTGTTTCGGAGACATCGGAGCTTGCCATTTCTTCAGCGAAAATGGTAGTTACCTGGTTTTCCTTGCAGTACTCTACAAGCTCAGCCAATTGCTGCGCGCTGGGTTCGCCCTCTGCAAAAGTGTCCTCTACGCTGTTCTGTTCCAGACCAAAATCTCTGCACAGGTATCCGAAAGCGGCGTGGCCCGTTACAAAGCTCTTTTTCTCTACGGATTGAAATTTCCCATTGTATTCGTTATAAAGGCTCTCCAGCTGCGAGACAAAATCATCGCAGTTCTTTTCATAATAGTCTTTATTGGAGGGGTCCGCCTGGACAAGGCCGTCTTTGATATTTTTCACTTCAAGCTCGGCGCCTTTTAAGCTGAGCCAAATGTGAGGATCGTACTGCCCGTGTTCTTGGATCTCTTCGGAATCCGTATTCTCAATCGCATCGGCGCCCTTGGAGGCTTCCACTGTGATCAGTTTCGCATTGTCTGCGGCTTTAACGGCTTCCTCCGCCCAGGATTCCATTCCCAGTCCGCTGTACACGAAAACGTTGGCCGCGCTGAGAGCGGTAAGGTCCTGCGCTTTTGGTTCAAAGTCATGGGGCTCCGTACCATCGGGAATAATCGTTGAAATTTCCACCTTATCCTTTCCGACTGCCGCGACGAACTCCTTCATGGCGTCAAAGGTTACGGAAACTTTTATTTTGCCCTCTTCCGGCTTGTTTGCCTGATCATTGCTGCCGCCGCACGCTGAAAAGCTCCAGACGGTAATCAGGCATAGCAGCAGAGCGGCCCACCTTTTTAACATTTTTCTCAACCTCCATCATCTTAATTGCGAATGGTTCCCATTTGCAATTAAGATGATAATCCACATAGGCATTATTGTCAAGTGAAAAAGTTTAAAGATATTTTTCGAATTTATTCGGGTTTTTAAGAATATAGGAGATAACGAACGCCGTCAATGGGATTACCAGGGTGCAGCTTATACAGCTGAAAATAATATCGGCGAATTCCTGACAGAACGCCTTTGAATTGATGACCTCAAAAAAGGAATAGTGATAATTTTTGAATAATATAAAAAGAGTCAGGGACTCTCCCAGACACGCGAAGTACAGCGTGTTGACCGTCGCCCCTAAAATATCGCCTCCGATGTTGATGCCGGATCGGAACAGCTCGGAAAAACCTAAAAGCGCATTGTTCTTAGACACCTCATAAACCGCGGAAGATACCGCGATAGACGCATCCATCGCAGCTCCTATCAGGCCTGTAATGATCATTGAAACGGCTATATGCGCCATGTTGATATCAATATCAGGAGAATATCTGGTAACCTCATCCTCGTATTTCATGATTTCGTTGATTCCGCCGAGATGAAACAGATAGCCCGCAAAATACGATATGGCGACTAAGACAAGCAGCACGATTATAACGGAGAAAAAAGATGCTATCGTCTTTGCATTTACCCCGTTTTGGTAGATCAAAGTGATATAGCAGATGATCAGGCAGCTGATAAAGGTAACGATAACAGGATCCCAACCCCAGGACATCAATATGATTGAGATCGAAAGGACTGCGATATTAAAACTCAGCGATATAAAGGTCAGGACTCCGCGGGCCCCGCCGATGATATACAGCAGGACGACTAAAATTATGGCTAACGTTCCTATCATGCGGACCTCCTGAGCTTTTTAAAGAAAGCAATCGATATGAAT
>DLFX01000034.1 GCA_002482405.1 Firmicutes bacterium UBA7709
CGGGGCTGCCTCCATACTCATCCTCTCTGTGATTGGTCAGCGGCGATAAAAATTCATTGAGCAGATAGCCGTGAGCGGCGTGAATTTGGATCAGATCAAAACCCGCTTTTTTCGCCCGGACCGCGGCGGCCCGGAATTCTCCCACCGTGTCGGCGATGTCCCTGACGGACATTTCTCTGGGAGGTTTATCGCCCTCATTGAAGGGGATCGGCGAAGGCGCTTCGATCTCCACGCCCTTTGCCTCGCATTTTCTCCCTCCATGGTTGATCTGGATTCCGATCTTTGCCCCGCATTCATGCACCGCCTGAGCGATCTGTGACAAACCGTCCACATGAGAATCATCCCAGATTCCAAGGTCGTTTGAAGTCAGCCGGCCTTCCGGCGAAACGCCTGTCGCTTCGACGATGATCAGGCCCGCGCCTCCAACCGCCCTGGTTGCATAATGTATCACATGCCACTTCGTGACCATACCGTTTTCGGGAGCGCAGTACATGCACATCGGCGGCATCACAATCCTGTTCTTCAGGATCATGTCCTTGATTTGAAATTCAGTAAAAAGCCTTTCCATAGCTCCATCCCCCTATGTATTTTTTCATCACTCACACTTGACCGCTGCCGCCCTTGAGGCTGCATAAGAAAATACGAGGAATCTTCAATTCCATCGTTTTACTTTTCTATATATTATATCCCGTTTTCTGGGAATTTAACAAACAAAAAAGGCGCCTGACGGCACTGCTTTTCTCCGGCGATATGCTCAGAAATCTGAGCATATCGCAGCGTTTCATTTATTCTGTGCAAAATTTCAAGTACGGGCAAATATTTTATCGGGCCGGTACTCCTTTGCCGGCGCCTTCGAGTTAACAAAGGAAGGCGCCGCATACCTGGCAGCCGTCTAATCTTTATTGTTAGATTCTTTCTACATCAATCCCGGTCTTATGTCCATTCAGATCGTATTCCACCAGTTCAGAGCCGATTTCCTTGATCTCCACGGCCAGGGTCTCTTTCATGATGTAATCCATGTGCTCTGTCAGAGCGGCGGTGACCTCTTCGTCCGCATTGCAGTAGATCCTGATCTGATCCATCATCTCGAAATCGCGCTGTTTTCTCATCTGCTGCACCTTGGAGACCATCTCTCTGGCGAGGCCTTCCGAGATCAGATCCGGCGTGATGGTGGTATCCAGAATCGTAAACACGTTGTTTTCCATGGATACCGTAAAGCCTTCCTTGGCGGAGATCTGCACCTCTATGAGATCTCTCCCGATGGCGGTTTCCTCTCCGTCGATGATCAGGCAGGCCTCTCCCGCCGCTTCCAGCTGATCGACGATCTGCACCGGGTCCGTCTTGGCCAGGGCGCCGCCAAAGGCCTTGATCTTAGAGCCCAAAGCGGGGCCTGCGACCTTGAAGTTGGGTTTCAGGCTGTAATTCATATATTGATCCAGCTGCTTTTCAAAGACGACTTCCTTTACATTCAGCTCTTCCTTGATCAGGTCGGTCATGTCGCCGATGAGGCTCTCATACTTTCCGTCTACCAGAATCTTATGCAGGGGCTGACGTACCTTGATTCTTTCCTTTTCCCTGGCTCCGCGGCCCAGGCCTACAAGCTGTCTGACCAGATCCATTCTGGTCTCTACCGCCTCGTCGATGCACTCTTCCTTTGCTTTCGGATAGAACGACAGATGGACGGATTCTTCTCCTGTCAGCTTCGTGTAGATTTCATCCGTGATGAAGGGAGCAAAAGGCGCCGCAAGCTGGGCTACCCCCACCAGAATTTCATAGGTGGTGGCGTACACCGACATCTTGTCCTCGATCATCTCTTCGCCCCAGAAACGCCTCCGCGCCCGGCGGATGTACCAGTTGGTCAGATCCTCGGACACGAATTCCTGGATCTTCCTCACCGATTTCATGTGGTCGTAGCGGTCCATTTCCACCGTGACCTCCCTGATCAGCCGGTTGTACTTCGACAGGATCCAGCGGTCAAGCTCCGGTCTGTTCTTATAGTCCACAAAGAACTCTCTGGGGTTGATCTCATCCTGGTTTGCGTAAAGCACAAAGAAATTATATACGTTCTTCAGCGTTCCGAAGAATTTGCTCACGATTTCAACGAGGCCGTCCTCGTCAAACTTCGTCGGCGACCATGCGGGAGAAACATACAGCAGATACCATCTGGTGGCGTCGGCGCCGTATTTGTCAAAGAGCTGGAACGGGTCCACCGTATTGCCCTTTGTCTTTGACATCTTCTTCCCCTCCTTGTCGAGGATCAGGTCGTTGACGAGAACGTTGCGGTAAGGCGATTTCCCCTTGATGAAGGTAGAAATCGCGATCAGCGAGTAGAACCAGCCTCTTGTCTGATCGATGCCCTCGCAGATGAAATCCGCCGGGAACAGCTCGGAATCGAAGTTCTCCTTATTCTCAAAAGGATAATGGCGCTGGGCAAAGGGCATTGCGCCGCTGTCGAACCAGCAGTCCATAACCTCCGGAATCCTGGACATGGTTTTGCCGCATTCCGGGCATTTGATGTGGACTTCATCCACATAGGGACGGTGAAGCTCGATGCTCTCATCGATATCCTCGATAGCTTTTTCCACCAGCTCCTTTCTGGAGCCGACGGATTCCAGATGGCCGCATTCGCATCTCCAGATGTTGATGGGAGTTCCCCAGTATCTGGTTCTGGAAATCGCCCAGTCGTTGACGTTTTCCAGCCAGTTTCCGAAGCGCTTTTCCCCCACGAAATCCGGGAACCAGTTCAC
>DLFX01000035.1:0-860 GCA_002482405.1 Firmicutes bacterium UBA7709
TTGAGAGTTTATGGAAGCGCGGCGATCTTTTCTCTGATCGTAGGGTTTTCCTTTCTCGGGGTGAAAACCTGCGTCACCGTCGCAACACCGATTGAAACGTTGACATACCGTTTCAATTTTGCGTTTTTGGCTTCGCTGATCGTCGTGGCGGCAGGCATACTGAAGATCGACGTCAAGGGCAAGTCGAAAAGAAATCTGACGCTGACGGCGGGATTGTATCTGGGATTCATGGTGTTTCAGACCATAGGCCTTGTTTTTTCAACGTCTGTGGAAAGCGGAATCATATTTGCAATCATTCCTATTCTGGCGAAGATCATCGCGGGGGTGTTCCTGAAAGAGGCCACAAGCTGGAAACAGAATGTTTTCGTCTGTCTGTCGATGGCTGCGGTGATAACCATGCTTGTGCTGGGCGCCACCGACCTCTCCGTCAATACTCTGGGGCTGACGATCCTTCTGATATCCAGTCTGTGCCTGGCGCTGAGCAACGTCATGATGCGCTATGTCAGGACGGTCTATTCACCCTTTGAGATATCCTTTTTTATTACAGGGGGCGGATGCTTGCTGTTCAATCTGGCAACAATCATTATTGGAATAAAAAACGGGACTCTGGGTGATTATTTTGCGCCTTTGTCCCACGTGAACTTTATAATAGCAACCGCGTATCTCGGAGTGCTTTCCCCCCTGGTCTCCGCCCTGATCATGGCTTATATGCTGGCTAACATGGAGGCGGTGAAGGCGACGATATTCGGGAATGTTTCAGCGGCAATCTCTATCGTCGCAGGCGTCGTCGTGCTGGGTGAGCCGCTTCAGGTCTATCATATCGTATGCGCAGGTTTGATCATTGCGGGCGTCATCGGCTT
>DLFX01000035.1:901-2392 GCA_002482405.1 Firmicutes bacterium UBA7709
AAGTGAGAGCGCATCTCGCTTCAAAGGGTTTTCAGGAAGAAGAGATTGAAGAGGAGCTGCGATTTCTGCAGGAGCTTCACTATGTGGATGACGGCAGATACTGCGGCGCTTACATAGAGTATGGGATCCGCAAGGGCAGAGGTCCCGTCCGGCTCCAGCGCGAGCTGGCGGAAAAGGGGATCGATGGCGAGTTGATCCGGCAAGCTCTGGAAGAGAGCTTTGACCGGCGGACGGAAAGGGATATGGCTATGGAGGAGGCGCAAAAGCTGCTGAATAGGGGCGGCGGACCCGACGAAAAAACCATCGCCAAAATCGGAAGGAAGCTCGCGTCCTCAGGCTATCATACGGATATCATCTATGACGTCATCGGACGAATCAGAAAATCTTGACATAATATGTTGAAAAAGTTTAAAATAAAAAAGTTAAGGCAATTAAGGCAATTAAAGATTGAGGAAGATGAAAATGTTTGAAAAACTATCGGAAAAGCCCATTGCCGACCTGCAGAACGGACAGGCGGATCAATGGGAAAGAGAAGACCTCTTGGGAAAGTGTGTAACGACAAGGAAGGGGATGCCTTCCTTCGTGTTTTATGAAGGTCCGCCGACTGCCAACGGAAGGCCGGGAATCCATCACGTCATCGCCCGTACTCTCAAGGACTCCGTGTGCCGCTATAAGACGATGCAGGGCTTTGAGGTCAACAGAAAAGCCGGCTGGGATACCCACGGACTCCCCGTTGAAATCGAGGTCGAGAAGCAGCTGAATATGTCCGGCAAGCAGGACATTGAAAAGTACGGCATCAAGGAATTCAACCAGAAATGCAAGGAATCCGTCTTCACCTATGAAAAGCAGTGGAGAGAGATGACCAAGAGAATGGGTTATCTCATCGACCTTGACCACCCGTACATCACCCTCGACAACGATTATATCGAAACCGGATGGTGGATTCTGAAGGAATTCTTTAAGGCGGGGCTGATTTACGAGGGGCACAAGATCCTGCCATACTGCCCCAGGTGCGGAACCGGCCTGGCGTCCCATGAGGTGGCCCTGGGCTATAAGGAAGTAAAGACCAATACCGTGACGGCGAAATTCAAGAGAAAAGACGCTGATGAATACTTCCTGGCATGGACGACGACGCCCTGGACCCTGGCCTCCAACGTGGCTTTGACGGTAGGCGCGGACATCGACTACATCAGGGCGGAGCAGGACGAAACGGTCTATTATCTGGCAAAGGCCCTTGCCGACAAGGTCCTGGGGGCCGGCTCCTATCAGATCCTGACCGAGATGAAGGGCAAGGATTTGGAATACCTCGAATATGAACAGCTCATGCCATTTATCAAGGTGGATAAAAAGGCATTTTATGTGACCTGCGCCGATTACGTCACAATCGAGGACGGTACCGGTATCGTTCATACCGCTCCCGCTTTCGGCGAAGACGACTATAATACAGGAAGAAGATACGGTCTGCCCGTGCCGAATCCAGTGGACGAGCAG
>DLFX01000035.1:2409-2605 GCA_002482405.1 Firmicutes bacterium UBA7709
GATTTGTGCTGGATCCGGACCTTGACGTGGAGATCATCAAGTGGCTGGCGGCGGCGGATAAGATCTACTCAAAAGAAAAAATGGAGCACAATTATCCCCACTGCTGGAGGTGCGGTACGCCGCTGATCTATTACGCAAAGCCCAGCTGGTATATCGAAATGACCAAGCTGAAGGACCAGCTCGTCGCCAACAACAA
>DLFX01000060.1 GCA_002482405.1 Firmicutes bacterium UBA7709
GGGGAATTTTCTGCGATAGATAAAGACTGCAATGACGACGAGGACATTGAAGAGCATGCCGATAAAGACTACCATCGACGTCAGCTGGTCGAGATTTCTCAGCATGACCAGAATCACCGCGATAACGCACTGTCCGATGAGGGAGGCTGCCGGAACCTTGTATTTCGGATGCAGCTTTCCGTAGACCTTAAAGAAGTGGCCTTCCTCCGCCATTGCATAATAAATGCGGGGTNNGGGAAAGTCAGAACCATTCCGTTGAGCGCTCCGAACATGGAGATCAGCATACCTACAACTACGATAACGCCGCCGGCATTGCCGAAGATCTGTTTTGCCACTTCCGTGCCAAGATAAAGGTTTCCATCCCCGATCATGGATGTAATGTCGGAATACGGCAGAACTTTGTAGATCGCGAAATTAAACAAGGTATACAATACCGTGATACTGCCGATGGTGATGATCAAGGCCAGCGGAAGATTCTTCCGGGGGTTCCTCATTTCCTCGGCGACAGAATTGAGATTGGTCCAGCCTTCATAGGCCCATAAGGTCGCGACGGTGGCAAAGGCGATCATTCCTATCATGCTTCCGAAGCTTACCGGTTCTCCAGTTGCGGGAACCAGACTTAAATCCGGGTGCTGCTGTCCAAAGATCAGAGCCCCTATCATAATGATCCCAATGGGGACAAGCTTTGCGATCATGGAGACGTTCTGCAGAATCGATCCCATTTTTACGCCAAAGTAGTTATAGACAGTCAGTCCGATAATTAATATAATTGCGACAACTTTGATGGCGAGATCGCTCATTGGCAGAAATGCCCTCATGGCGGTGGGAAGCGCAATTGCGATGGCCGCGATGGAACCTGCCCCGCTCATCAGCCAGCTGCAGAAACCGAACAGGAATCCGACGATTGGATGGTATGCTTCGTTCAGATAGACCACCATGCCTCCCGCTTTGGGATGGCAAGCGCCTAATTCTGCAAAACACAGCCCGCCCAGCAGCGATACCAGACCGCCCACAACCCAGCATACCAGAGCCAGGCCCAGGCTCATGTTCGTGCGTTCCAGCACATACGAACCGAGATAGAAGATACCGGAGCCGATCATGATGCCTCCGATGATGCTGACGCCGCCAAAAATGCCTATTTCTCTTTTGAAGTCCGTGGCGTCTGACTGCATCCATTTAATTTCCTGCTGTTTGTTCATAGCTTTTTTCCTTTCATCATATTAAATTAATGTGAGGATTAAATATTACATGCATGTGCCCTTATATAAGTGCAATTACCGTGCCAGTTGCAAATCCCTCAAATTGATTCAACAATTTCAGATTTCCGTGCTATTTGGGATGTTTTTCTTCCTGATCATCGGTCCCATTTTCCCATTTCAGGGCCGGTCTTTGCCCTCTTCCGCGATTTCCACACAGCGCTGCGCCAATATGGAAACCGGGTCGATGTATTGTTTCGGAGCGCCGATTTTCTTTGCAAGCAGCGGCAACTCCGTACAGCCCAGAATGGTAGATCCGCATCCCTCCACATATTTACCGATCAGCGTTTCCACCTCTGACGGCTCGACGGAAAAATCTCCCGACTTCACCTTGTAGATCCAATCCATGACCGATTTTTTGTCCTTTTGATCCGGCTCCAAAATATTCAACCCGTGTCCGGCAAATATATTCTTGTAAATTCCGGAAAGGTAGGTCCCCTCCGTCGCAAGCAGCAGATAGCTCTTTGAATCGGGAAACGCCTTCACTAAATACTCGGCTGTTTCGTTGATCATGTTTATGATAGGCACCCTGATATACTTCGATATTTCATCATAAAAATAATGAGCGGTATTACATGCCATCACAATATAATCCGCTCCCATCATCTCTAATCTAATTGCAGACCTGACCATTTCAAAGATCGGATTAGCGCCGGACCCGGTGATATACGCCGTTCTGTCCGGGATGTTCGTATTGCTGTCGATCACTAAATGGACATGCTCCTGATCTTTTTTTGCCTGTGAGTAATTTGTTATTTTCTCAAACAGATCAACGGTTGCAGCAGGGCCCATTCCTCCCATTATTCCCAAAATCATTCTAGTTCACCTCTATCAATAAATTTTCCCATCGCTTATCCGACTTGGCATTCGGGCTAGGTATACGCAGTTTTGCAATATTATTCTACGTACGCAAGTATCATGCCACCGGCGAAAAATCCATTGAAAGCCGTCATTTGGGCCCATTAGTGCAGATTGTGATATGTTTTTATATGGTTCACAATCTTCCCGTTTCTTGTTTTATTTATCCCATTAAACCTCCGTTTATCCCGTTGCTTTTATGCTTCATTTGTCCTGCTATTCATATCGCTGTCATCACGCCATACCCTTTTTCGGTCAGAACCGTTCCTTTCCTTCCCGAATTCACTTCAACAAATCCAAGGGCCTCCGCACTGCTCAACAGGCTCCTGATCTGTCCTTCCGTCAGGGGTTTCCCTTCCGCTTTTGCAAGCTCCGCGATATAGCGCCTTCCCAGGCCGTTGGAATTCATTATTTTTTCCAAAACCCAGATCATGTTTTCACCGATGACGTCTTTCAGGACAGAGGGCGCGGGCCGGCTTTCACCGCCGCTTACGAGGTAATCGGGAAGCTCTGTAATGCCTAATTTCCGTCCTTCTTTGCTGATGCACGCGATATATTCCATGGCATTTTCAAGCTGCCTGATGTTGCCCGGCCAGTCGTACTCATATAAGCGGCTGATGGCGTCCTGCCCCAGAACCTCGTTCAGGTTCCTGAACTTGCCGTCGCTGTGGCTCTGGAGGAAATAATCCGCCAGGACAGGGATGTNNACGTTGAGCCGGTAATACAGATCCGATCTGAAATTGCCTTTTCTGATCTCTTCCACCAGATCGCGGTTTGTTGCGGCAATGACCCGCACGTTGACGGGTATCTCCTTGACGCCTCCCACTCTTCTTACCTGGCGCTCCTGAATCACCCTTAACAGCCTGCATTGAAACTCCAATGAAGCGTCGCCGATTTCATCGAGAAATATCGTTCCTCCGTGGGCTACTTCAAACAATCCCCGCTTCCCGCCTTTCCTGGCGCCGGTGAAGGAGCCGTCCTCATAGCCGAAGAGCTCGCTTTCGATCAGGCTCATGGGCATGGAAGCAAAATTGACAGGTACGAATTGACCGCCGGCTCGTCTTGATGCGTTGTGGATCGCCTGTGCAAGGAGCTCCTTGCCCGTTCCGCTTTCGCCCTGGATCAGGATCGTAGAATCCGTATCGGCAAAGATTTTTACCTTCTCGATGAGCTTTGCCATGCTTCCGGACTTGTAAATGATATCGTCAAAGGTGTAGAGATTCGATTCGATTCCGGCGGTATTCCTTCTTCGAAGTTCGTGTTCGTTCTTTTCAATGTCCTCGCTTCTTTCAAAGGTGTAAATAATACCGTCTTCACTGCCGCTTCCCTTGATGATTCTTGAGGTGACCAGCAGCTCCTTTCCGTGGATCACCACGACGTCAACCTTGTCATGGCTGGTATCATTCTCCGCGATTTCAGGAAGAAAGCTTTTGATGTTGTTGCCTATGAGATCTTCGTGGGAACAGTCGAGAAGATTATACATCTCCCTGTTTCCTGTTATGATCGTTCCCTCCATGTCAACGTACATGAAGGCCTTGGTCAGGCAGTTGGCGACGGTTTCCAGCCTGTCGCTCACGACTTTCATGTTCTTGGCGCTGTCGTTGATCCTGTTCAGCAATCCGATAATCTCATGGATATACTGAGACGACAGACTGCTTCCCAAGACCTCCATCAGCCCTATTTTTTTGGCGACGTCCGCCAGGGTCGTGATATCGAGCTGCCGCGTACCCACGTCGATCACTTTTTTTATCCCAAACGGAACCAGCTGGGGTTCTCCGATGGTTACCGCAATATCGAGCTTCGGGTAGGAGGCGATGCCGGGATAATACGGATAGTATTTGATATAGTTGACTCCCAGAGCTTGCAATTGGGTTATCGCCTGAAAAGTCGCCTCCTCCCGGTCATTCACCAGCAGAACCTCCGTGGCCTTCGGAAGGCTCAGCAGCTCCGAGATGTAGCGATGATTGATCACCCTCCTGGCCATGATATAATCCATACCGTCGTCCATCAGCTTCTGAACTCTGCTGTCAATGGCCTGGGGGGAAGACAGGATCACAATGGAATTTGATATGTCGAAGTCGAGTTCGTCGTCCAGGCAGTACGGCTCTATTTCCGTATACTCGCCGAATGTTTTCTGAAGCTGGTTTGCCAGATTGATCGAAGTCACCTTTCCGGGGCAGATTATGATAAGCTTTTTCATTTTATTTCTCCTCTTTAACGTGAACCGTTTTTCCAGACCGGGGTCTATCACTGTTTCACTAATAATACATTTTCAGAGAGCATTTCGCAATTATTATGGACATAAAAAACCACATAAAATACGATCAGCCATGCTTGTTGTTTCTTCCCATTAATTGTATAATGCTTTATCAATAAAAAGGCGGTGTAACTATGAATGGCATTTCAATTTCAGAAAAAAAAGCGGGAATCCTTGCGGTAGTCGGGCATGTGGGCGTCGGACACGTCCATAGTCACAGCTCTTTCGTGCAGGATGATTCGGCAGGGTTTGCCGTGGTGGGAAAGCTGATGAAAGACGCGCTTCACGCGGATACGCGCATAAAAAGCGTGACCGGAAATCTTGTCACCGGCTGCATTACCGCTGAAACATATGAGGGAGGAGTCGGCCGGTCCTATTCGAGAAGAGGCCTGACGCCATCGGAAATCGACCTGCTTGAAAACGCGGCGGACGAAGACGGACTGTTTACGCAAAACGTCGCGATCAAGGTGTTCGGAAGGATGTACGGACAAGGGGTCACGGAAACTCCCGCCGCTTTGCAGGGCGCCGTCGCTCTGGCCGTCCTTGATTCCTTCCGCAAAAAATCTCCCGGCAAAGTGCTGGTCACTCCTCAGGATTACCCGGGCCGGATCGATCAGATGGCGGCCCTTGTGATTGATGTCGGCGGCCTGCCCGTTTCACTGCTTTTAAACATCAACGGATCCGAAGGCGGCGTCGGGCCTGACGAGGATAATGAAGGGAATACTTCCCTCGGCTCAAAGGGAGAGCTGATGAGAAGGGTTGGAATTACCGATATCCCGACTATAATCGTCGAAAGCAAGGCATATGCGCCTGACCTGGCCAAGCGGATCACAGAAACCTCTTTTTCATTCAGAGCCCAGGAGGGCATAGATAATCTGCCGTTGGCAAAGGCTTTGGCCGAGGCCGCCAAAGAGCTGAATATCCCTCACCTGCTTTTAACCGACGCCATGCCCCGGATAGAAGGGCATCTTTCAAACGCTACGAAGGCCTTCGCGGAGAAAATAATAAAGCTGTCGGAGGAATTAAAGGAGGCGGACGCTTCATCCGATAAGGTTTCCATCATCGCTGAGCTCGCAAAATTGATCAGCGAGGATGCGGGCGGAATCAGTTTTATGAGCAATACCCTCCACAATACGGCGCGAGGCGCGGGAATAGAAAAAGGAACCGCCGCGATCATATCGCTTCTGGTTCCCGAATCATACATCGATTATTGGAAAATCCCTTTACTGACGCCGGAAGATCTGGACGGCTACATCAAGATTATTCTCCGGACTATTAAAAAATATTTTACGCTCTCATCTTAATTAAATCTTAATACTATGGCGAGAATTATAACGTGATGCTGATTTTTTATATGCTATACTTATTAAAAGATATTTAGCGTCGATTGGCAAAGTACAAACGCCATGTTAAAGGAGCGTAATAAAATGGCGATCAAACAAACAGATTCCGGCTCCCTGCTTGAGCAGCTTTCCGCCATCCCGGCGGAAAAAAGGCGTGGCAGGCTGAAAATCTATTTCGGCTATGCGGCAGGCGTAGGCAAAACCTATACCATGCTCGCTGACGCTCACGAGGCTAAAAAAGACGGCATTGATGTGGTCGCCGGCTATATCGAGCCCCACGTCCGGCCGGAAACAATGGCGCTTCTGGAAGGGCTGGAATCGATACCTCCCCTGGAAATATCATATAGGGGCGTCTCTTTAAAGGAGTTTGACCTGGATTGCGCCATCCGGAGAAAGCCGGAGCTTATTCTGGTGGATGAAATAGCCCACACCAACGCTAACGGCTGCCGCCACAAAAAAAGATATCAGGATGTTGAAGAGCTTCTGCAGGCAGGAATCGATGTGTACACCACAATCAATGTCCAGCACATCGAAAGTCTTAACGACGTTGTAGCTTCCATTACAGGAATCACCGTGCGGGAACGCATTCCTGACAGCGTATTCGATAATGCCGATCAGATCGAACTGATCGATATTGAACCGGAGGAACTGATCGATCGTTTAAACAAAGGTAAGGTTTACCGGGAAGAGCAGGCTCAGAGAGCGCTTGCCAATTTCTTTACCAGAGAAAAGCTGATCGCGCTGCGCGAAATCGCGCTGCGCCGCACGGCGGACCACGTCAACAGGGTGGCGGCGCAAACCAGCGAGCCTTCAAAAAGCGGCAGTTCCTATGCCAACGAGCATATTTTAGTCTGCCTATCGCCGGCCCCATCCAACGCTAAAGTGATCCGCACGGCGGCGAGAATGGCGGATGCGTTTCATGGCACGTTTACGGCAGTGTTTGTGGAAACACCGGAGACATCGAAGTTTTCAGATAAAAGCAGGACTGCTCTGAGGGAAAATGTAAGGCTGGCCGAACAGCTCGGCGCACAGATCGCAACCGTTTACGGGGAGGATATTCCCGGGCAGATCGCGGAATACGCTAAGGC
>DLFX01000047.1 GCA_002482405.1 Firmicutes bacterium UBA7709
TATGCTTCGCATAAAGGCGGTGAGAGGTTTCACGCTTTTCTATGGGAATACACCGCCATGGCACCGGTATTTATAAAAACATCTGAGAACGGCGCTTCGCCATATTTACGCATTCAAGGGTGCGGCGCTTTTCGCCATATTTGCGCATTCGAGGCGCATTCGGAGGTGAGTGTAATGATAGAGACTGAACGGCTCTCAATTGTGGAAGCGGTTGAAGCGGAGATCGACGCGGTTATTGAACTTGAAAAACATAAGGATAATAGAAACTTTGTCTGGATCGGTACTTATGAGGAGCATAAAGCCGAGATTGCAGACGAAAACCATCTGCTGCTGGTCTTTAAACGCAAGGCGGATCAGGCGATGGTGGGGTATGCCCTTGCAAGGATGGATTTCAAGTCGGAAATCTTTGAACTCNNAGAATCGTTGTCTCTGATAAGGGAAAAGGCTACGGCAAAGAGGCTATGCTTGCGATTATGAAATATGCGTTTGAGGAAAGAAACACGAATCGTTTCTGGCTCGACGTATATCCCGACAACGCGATAGGCATTAAGCTGTATGAAAGTCTCGGAATGCACCGCGATGGAGTCCTGCGGCAAAATTACAAATCTGAGAGAGGATATCTCGACCAGATCATCTATTCCACGCTCAGAAAGGAATATTTTAATGAGAGTTGACGTCTTAGTTGCGGAAATAGGCTCTACTACCACGGTGGTGAATGCGTTTAATGGAATACAGACAGACGATCCGGTATTTTGGGCACAGGGTCAGGCGCCTACCTCGGTCTTGGATGGGGATGTGCGCATCGGTTTGCAGGGCGCCATAGACGACTTGTGCAAAAAAATGAAGATAGATAGCCTGGAATACGGCGAGATGCTGGCCACCTCGTCGGCGGCAGGCGGATTGAAAATGACAGTTCACGGGCTGGTCTACGATATGACGGCTAAAGCGGCAAAGGAAGCCGCCCTTGGAGCGGGAGGCATCATCCATTACATCACCGCGGGAAGGCTTCGCAGAACAGACTTGGCAAAGATAAAGGAAATCAAGCCAAACCTGATCCTCTTGGCGGGAGGAGTGGATTACGGCGAACGGGACACCGCCATTGCCAACGCGGAGATGATTCGCTCCATGGGGCTTTCCATCCCGGTGATCTATGCGGGAAACTGCGAAAATCAGGAGGAGATGAAGCTGATTTTCGACCAGGAAAGCGGCATGAAGCTCTACAATGTGGAAAACGTTTATCCGAAGATTGACGATCTCAACGTTGAGCCTTGCCGGCGGGTGATTCAGGATGCCTTCGAGGAGCATATTACCCACGCGCCGGGCATGGAACATGTGCGGGATATGGTAAGCGGTGCCATCATCCCTACGCCGGGAGCGGTCATGGAGTGCACCAAGCTGCTGTATGAGTACATCGGGGATCTGATCGTGCTGGATGTGGGCGGGGCGACCACAGATCTTCATTCCGTGGCGACCGAATCCGACCAGGTGGCCCGTATCATGATCTCGCCGGAGCCAAAGGCCAAGCGCACGGTAGAAGGAGATCTGGGGGTTTATGTAAACCGCGGGAAGGTTATCGAGTCCATCGGCGAGGAAAAGCTGCGGGAAGAGCTTGAAAAGATGGGCGTCGACCTGGATAAAACCCTGGAATCCTATGTGGCTATTCCAAAGAACGAGGACGAGATCAAACTGGTGGAGCGGCTTACCAGGGAAGCGGTCATCAAGGCGGTAGAACGCCACGCGGGAAAGATCCGCTACATCTACGGACCCTCCGGCAGAAGCTCTGTGGCGGAAGGGAAAGATCTGACCCAGGTCCGGTATATCATCGGCACCGGCGGCGCCCTTACCAGATTGCCTCATCGGGTGGAGATCATGAAGGAGATCGCCAGACACAATGAAACGGGCCTGCTGCTCTTTCCCAGCGAGCATGCGAAAATTCTGGTGGATAACGACTATATCATGGCCTCCCTGGGTATTTTGTCCAAACGGTTTCCCCAGGCGGCGGCCCGGCTGCTGGAAAAGAGCCTGGATTTCAAATTCCCCGAGAGGAAGGAAGAGTCCTATCAGGCCAAGTATATCGACGAGCTTTCCCGGGTCACGGAGGAGGCCAGACAAAAAGAGGAAGAATACCGCAAGCACATTGACGAAAGTGAGGCAATGGGCTACGACATGAGCGCCTATAAAAATCCGGAGCCCATCGGAGGAGCTTACAAGAACCCGGACGGCTCACCTAAGACGGCACAGGACATGGGAGACTGCAATCACGACTGTGCGCATTGTTTCAGGAAGAATTGTCCAAACCGAAAGGAAGATTAAAGGAGGGCGGAACATGTATCCCAAACTGACCATTGATTTAAAGAAATTAGAGGGGAACCTGGAAGCGGTAGCGAAGATCACCAAGGAGCAGGGCGGATGCACTATGATGATCGTCACAAAAGGGGTCTGCGCCGACGAAGAAGTGGTGAAGATGGTTCTTTCGCATCCGGAAGTGGATTATTTGGCGGATTCCCGGATGAAGAACATCAAGACCTACGCGGGACGCGGTAAGGAGACCGTTTTGCTGAGGCTGCCTATGGCCAGCGAAATTTCCGACGTTGTGAAATATGCGGACATCAGTTTTAATTCGGAGCTGGAAACGATAAAGCTCCTCGATCAGGAGGCGAAAAAACAGGGAAAAACACACAGGATCGTGTTGATGATCGACCTGGGAGATTTAAGGGAAGGGATTTATTACACCGATGAAGATCAGATTTTCTCCGCGGTGGAGGAAATTTTAAAGCTGGAGAATATCAGGCTTTTCGGCGTCGGCGTAAACCTGACCTGCTACGGAGCGGTGATTCCGAAACCGGACAATCTGTCCATCCTGGTGGATGCCGCGCGAAAAATTGAAATAGAATTCGGAATCCGGCTGGAGATGGTTTCCGGCGGAAATTCAAGCTCTATCTATCTTGCGAAAAAAGGCGATCTCCCGGAGAGAATCAACAATTTGAGGCTGGGCGAGGCGTTTCTCCTTGGAAATGACACCGCTTACGGCGCAAAGCTTCCCGGGACGACGTCCGACACGCTGATCCTCGAGGCCCAGATCGTGGAGCTGAAGAGCAAGCGGTCCCTGCCGGTGGGAGAGATCGGGGTCGACGCTTTCGGACAGCGGCCTTATTATGAAGACCGGGGAATCATCAAACGGGCGATCCTGGCAATCGGAAAGCAGGATACGGACCCGGATTCCATGACGCCGCTGGATGAAAAAATCGATATTCTCGGCGCCAGCTCCGACCATCTGATCCTTGACGTCAGCAAGTCGGAAACCGATTATAAGGTGGGGGATGTCATCAAATTTGAGCTTGGCTATTCGGCCATGCTGAAATGCGCTACCAGCAAATATGTGGAAAAGGCCTATCTTTAGAATAGGCCTTTTTCGATAAAATCCCTCAATCCCCGGATGGTTCTGCCCCGGACGCCGGTAAGGGATCTCGCATGATACAGCGAGCTGATGATCGCCTCTTCGACGGCTTCTACCGACGCTTCAAAGACCATATCGATGTTTTCATCATAGAACATCTTCATCTCAAGCAGGTTTGTCTCACTGTAATGAGGTATCCTGTTGGCCGTTGTAAACGCAATTGCCACATCTCCGCTGTCGCTGCCCATAAACGAGCCGGTCCTCGCAAGGGAGACGGCGGCCCGGTTGGCGGTCCGCTTCAGCTGTCTTTCGCTCAACGGCAGGTCCGTGGCGATCAATATGATGATGGAGCCCTGATCTTTTTCCGCCGCCTTGACCGCTTTTATTTTACGTCCGACACGCTCTCCGCCTATCACAAGATTGCCGGGTACTCCGAAATTTGACATGACCAGCGCTCCGACGGCATATTCTTTTCCGTCCACCGGAACGATCCTTGAAGAGGAGCCGATTCCGCCCTTTACTCCAAGGCAGTACATGCCGGTGCCGGCACCCACCGCGCCTTCCTCAAAGATGGCATCCGCGGCTTCAATGGCCTGAAATACGTGCTCTTCTTTGACGTGCATCCCCCGGATGTCGTTGAGTATCCCATCGTTGCACTCCGTGACAACGCAGTTTACCGTTCCCGTTGTTACTCCGATATCCGCGTTCTGCGCAAGCATGTACTTTGCAAGCCCCGAAAATGCGGTCCCTACACTCAGGGTATTGGTCATGATAATAGGCGTTTCAATGGCTCCCAGTTCTCCGATCTGCATCAGGCCGGTGCTTTTCCCGAACCCGTTTAGAACCGATGCGGACGCCATAACCTTATCTAAAAATAAGTTTCCATCATGAGGCAGCACCGCCGTCACTCCGGTATTGATCTCTCCGCTGCAAAGCGTCACGTGTCCTACCTTGACCCCTGGTACGTCCGTTATTAAATTTTTAGCCCCTTTGCGCCAGTTCCCATCCAGGCTGAACTCACATTTTTCCGGCAAGCCCATCTTAAATCCCTCCTCAGATTCATTGCAACATCCATTGTCATTGCCGGCGGCAGCCTCGCCACCGCGGCCCAAGATTTCTACTACAGCCGAACCTTCGCTTCCTGGCCCGGTTTCAGCGGGCAGCCCTCAGGCAGAAGCAGTTCGATCTTGATGCTTTCCCTGTTCTTGTTTGCGGCGGTCTGCATATCCTTTGGGGTGTATTAGCTTTTCACGTCGATATACTTTACGGCAGCGTCATAGCTGTTTTCTGCGTCGTCCTTTACCGTGAGCTTCTGATCATAATCGAGAGAGTTCACATACTCCACCGGCAGATAAAAAACGAAGTATTTCTCACCGTCCGCCGCGATATCGGCAAGGTCGTAGCCCGGCGCGACAATGTCTCCGGGAAGATAGCTTTTGCTCATGATGACGCCGTCGCTTACCGCAAGAATGGAGAATTTATCCAAAGTATTTTTCATCTCAGCAAGCTGGCTTTCCGTCAGTTGAACGTCAAGCTGCGCGGAGCTTTGGGGAGCGCTGTTTTTTGCGTTGTCCAGCTGGGCTTTCGCCGCTGTCAGCACGCTGGCGGCGGAATCGTACTTCACCTTTGCCATATCCAGGGCGTCTTTGGTGATGGCCCCCTGGCTGTAGAGGGACTGGGCGTTTTTATAGTCCAAAGCGGCTTTCTGGCTGGAGGAAGCGGCGCTGTTATAGTTGGCCTGGGCGATGGAGACGCTGTTGGCCGCCTGGCTGCCGCCTGAGCCTGCGTCCTGCTCGGAAAGGGCGAGCTTTTTCTTTTCCAGGGCAAGCCGGAGCTGTTCGTAGGCATATTCCTGATCCGTGCTGTCGATTTTCGCCAGCAGGTCTCCTTTGGAAACATGCTGACCGAGCTCGATGGGCATTTCCAGGATCTTCCCGGAAACCTCAGATGTGTTGGAAAGAAGCGTGGCCTCCACCACGCCGGTATAGCTCTGACCGCCCCGTCCGTAGAAAGCCGCGGCCAGAACGATGATCACGATCAGGATCAACGGCGGAATGAGTTTCTTTTTCATTTTTATATCCTCCTATAGCGTTTCAGCAGCATTGTGTTGGCGGTCATAAAGATCAGAGTCAACCCCAGCAGGAGGCAGACGTCGGCCGCGATTGCGGCAAGCCCCTGGCCCCGGGTCATGATCTTATCCAGCGCGTCTGCAATGTAATAGAGGGGCATGAACCTTCCCACCAGGGCCCACCCCGGGGAGAGATCGAACAGGCCGGTAAAGAATACCTGAGGCACGATGACGATGGGGATAAACTGTATCATTTGAAATTCGCTTGTGGCCGCAGTGGAAAGCAGCATCCCAAGGGAAAGGGCTGTCATGGCGGAAAGCAGGGTCACCAGCAGGACCAGCCACAGGGAGCCGATCATCATGACGTCGAGGACATAGACCACAAAGAACGTGATGATGGCGGACTGAACTACCGTGACCGCTCCGAACCCGAAGATATATCCCGTGACGATCTCCCAACGCTTGATGGGAGTGGAAAGCAGCTTTTCCAGGGTTCCGGTGGTGCGCTCCTGCAGGAAGGAAATCCCGGAAATCAGAAACGTAAAAAAGAATACCAGAAAGCCAATAAAAAGGGAGCCGAAGTTATCGAACATCTTCAAGTCGCCGGCGCCGTAGACGTAATTGACCTCGGTTTTCAAATCCATTCGC
>DLFX01000108.1 GCA_002482405.1 Firmicutes bacterium UBA7709
CCTCAATCAAACCAACTTTCCCACCTTTACTCGCCCCGGTAAAAGCGCCTTCCACATAGCCAAACAGTTCTGATTCCATGAGGCCTTCCGGGATAGCTCCACAGTTAACCGATACAAATGTCTTTCCGGAGCGGTCGCTTAAATTGGCAATTAATTTAGCAATCATGCTTTTCCCAACGCCGGATTCTCCAAGAATAATTACACCGCCGTCGGTCCTTGCAACCTTCCTTGCCGCTTTTATCGTGTTAAGCATTCCTTCACTTTCTGCAACAATACCGTTGGCCTCCATGAGATTTATCTCATCGATCATTTTAGAGTATTTCTGTATCAGCCTTTCCTTGGCGGAAAGGGTGTCATAAAGCTTTGAAAGCTCTGTTATATCCCTGATATTGCTTATGATTTTTATCACCTCACCTTTAGAATTTTTAATAGGTGTGCTGGTGACAAGTCCAATTTTTCCGTTGGAATATTCCTGGACAATGGTTTTAACTTTTTTCTCTTCCAATGCTTCTATAGCTGCGGACCTGCTGAATACACCCTCGCGTACCAACTCTCTGACATCGCGGCCAATTAAGCCCTCAATCTCGACGCCGGCAAATTTACCAAAAGAGGGATTCGCGCGAATAGTGATTCCTTTTCCATCAACGACATAAATTCCATCTTCTGAATTATAAAAGATATGAAGCAGTTCATTTAAAATGTTGACTGCATCTTCACTCATTGATTCCATATGGAATTTATTCATCATACCATCGATGAGGCTTTGTATATTCCCATTATCCATTTTTGACTCCTGAACATATTTCATTACATTGTTTCATAATCGGTACACTATAATTTTATCATAGATAAATGCCGCTTTCTATACAACATAATTTTACACAAACAATTCCTTAATTAATAGAATGCAATACCGTCATATAACAACGTAATATGACGGTATTGTCTACAGTGGGCTCATACAAAACTGGAAAGCATGTTATTTTGATGTTGGTTCCTCGACCCGCTTGGGAAACTGCAGTACAATACTAAGCCATCCAAAGACCGGGCCTAACAGGTTTCCGATCACAGCCCATAAGAAGCAGCTGATAATTGGACCAACAGCCAATTCAGGATATCCCCCGATAAAAGTCAATGCAAAAACAGTCGAATAACCATTAAACGCTATTGGTCCCGTACTGAATACCGGAATCTTAATAAGGAGCATCAGCAGGAATACCGTAATGCCGACGAACAGCATCAAAGCCGGCATTCCCGTAAATCCAATACTTCCTCCCCATCCGAGCAGCCAGACGGCAAGTGAGGCGCATACGGCACCCGCGATTACCGAGGGAACCATTTTAAATACTGCGGTAGTGGCACCAAAAGCATAGTACCACGCCCAACCAATGAATAGGGCCCAAACCGGCAGCCCTAATCCTGGAGCCGTAACTAAACAAGCAAGGCCTGCGAGTATGGCAACCGTTACAGGAAGTGGAATTCTTGGCTTCATGAGGAGAACACCTCCTAATTATATGGTCCTGCCGGCCCAGAATCCTTCATGGGAGGCAGTCAACATATTTCTGACTTCTTTAGCATCACCGACAATATGCAGTTCTCTGTTCTTTCCAACGAACTGCCAGAACAGTTCATCTACCTTTTGCCTGCCTTCTGCAATAATCACATCATCACATTCGATCGCTTCTTCTTTACCGTCACAAATAATCCTGATGCCTTTATCCGTTACCTCAAGCAGCTTTGCGTTGAATTTTAAGTCTGCCTTTTTCAGCATTCTTGTAAGCGGCTCTCTTCTAGCGTGTCCGCCGGAAATATAATTCGGCCATACAAAGGATGCCTGATCCTGCACCAACGNNACCTTCATTGCACAGGGAGGCCGCAGCCTCTACCGCTTCACTTCCCACTACCACAGCCTTTTTCCCTATCTCGACATTTCCTTTCAGGTAATCCCATAAATACGTGACTCTTGTGCCGCCGCTTACCTTATAATCATATTTCGTCTCAACAGCACCCGTTGCAACGATAATAGACTCAGGATTTACCTTGTTGATTAAATCTTCGCCGACTTCAGTGTTCAAATGCACTTCAATCGGCAGTTTCGCAATTTCTTTTATCAACCAGCGCGGCAGATTCCATAATTCCCTCGTGTATAAGGATGGATATTGGGATGCCACTTTAAACTGACCGCCCAGAGAATTTCCTTTTTCATAGAGGCTAACTCTGTGACCTCTCTTAGCTGCCGCATAAGCAGCCTGCATTCCGGAAACGCCTCCGCCAATTACCATCACGGTCTTCACGGTTTCGGCAGGCTTTAGCGCATATTCCAGCTCCCAACCATACGCGGGATTCATCGGACATTCAAGCGCAACTTGATTAAATAATTTTTCAAGGCACCAGTTGCAGCCCATACACTGCCTGATCTGATCATCCTTGCCGTCACAGATTTTCTTCGAGATGAACGGATCTGCGATGACAGGTCTGCACATTGCCACGATGTCGGTCTGACCATCACGAACGGCCTTTTTGATCAGCTTCGCATCCTGGAATCTCCCGACTGTGATTACCGGAATATTGATGATCTTCTTCAATTCTTCAGCNNTCCTCTCGGTTCATAAAGCGGCGGGAATGCATGGTCCGGAGTATGGCCGATCCTTCCAGCGGATGCATGGATAAAGGCAACTCCCATCTTTTCGAGCTCTACAACGATTTCTTTCGTCTTTTCCAAATCAAAGCCTTCAACACCCTTGTCCTCCATCATGAATTCATGGCAGGACATACGTACGCCGATCGGGAAATCTCTTCCGGCATATTCCTGCCCTTTTCTAATACACTCATAAAGGAATTCTTTGCCTTCTGCAAACTTGTCGGTCCTGCCCTGGTTCTGAAGTTTTGATAAAAACTGCAGCATCAAGGATCCGTGGCACGCATGGAGCTCGACGCCATCGAATCCGGCTTCCTTAGCACGGGCGATAGCCTTTCCGTAGTTGTTCGCAATCCTGTATACTTCCTCTGTAGACAGGGCTTTTACGGTTTGTCCGGGCCACTGCGGAATGTCGGAAGGCCCCACCGGAGTTTCACCAATAATACCTTCGCTGCAAAGATTTCCACCATGGGATAGTTGTAGAACAGTTTTAGCGCCAGCTTTATGGATTCGGTTTGCAACCTCAGACATACCGAATACTGCCAAATCATCATGAATTCCTGTTTGTCCTTTAAAAACCCTTCCCTGCGGCTCCGTATATGTCATGGAGACAATATACAGGCCGGGGCCATCTGCTTCAATGCTGTAGTTTTCAAGTATTCTTGGATTGACGTATCCGTTCTGGTCGGCAAGGTTCTTAACAGTGGCGGCTACGGCTAGCCGGTTTTTTATTTCAAAATTCCCTATTTTAATGGGATCAAATACTGTAGCCATCTTTAACCTCCTTGGTTTTGACAAACTAAGATATGGATTATAATTACTTTTCTACAACTTCGATGCATTTCAGTGGGCAGACCACTTCGCAAAGTCTGCAGGCCATGCATTCACAGATGTTATTAAGGCTTGATTTTTTGTTGATTATTTCGAAAACCTTTGTCGGACATTTTTTAGCACATATGCCGCACCCATTACATTTGTCGCTAATCATAACTTCGATCATTTGGCACCTCCATAAATCTTTCTTAAAATTCCTTAAGGCCGTTGAGTATTTTGTATACTCTGTCATAAAAATCTTCTCCAGGATCATGTGAAGGTATTATCGCTGCTCCTGTTATCTCCTGGATGGTCCTCAATTTGTTCAGGCTGAACATTGCCATATCATAATTATATAAGTTACCGGGTGGGATCAGTTTTTCAATATTGTTCCATGTATATACAGCATCTCCTGCAATGATAGCTCTTTTTCCATTCTCAAGAGTTATCAGAACTGACTGATGCCCTGGAGTGTGTCCTGGTGTTTGTAATAACCTTACGCCCTCACATAAATCACTATCTCCTTCTATCAAACGATAATTCGCGTTTGGGGGATAATGATTTTTCATATACGATTTGCCTATTGTCGTATCAGGATTTAGTGCAAACCGGTATTCAGCCTTTTGGACAACAAAAGTAGCGTCAGGGAATAGTCTGTTTCCTCCAGTATGATCCCAATGCATATGAGTATTGATGATATATTTGATATCGCTTTTTTTGATACCTATCTCCTCTAATCTATTGCCTATATCATCATATTTTGTAAGGCATGGGATCAGTTGTTTTGCTCTTTCTCCCCAAATTTCCGGATTATCTATGCCCTCCGTATTCATACCGGTATCGATCAATATGTACCCATCCGATGTTTTCAAAAGAGTTGCATAAATCGGTATCGTTTCCGTAATACCATAGCCATTACCCATTTGCAATATACTTCTATCTAATTTCATCTTCCCCGCTTTTAATATCCACAAATCCTTTACCATTTATTTTAATCACCTCCTCCCTGAAATCTCATTAATGGCATTGATTCCTCATGCATTTAATATTTGCAATTTGCATACCAACTCAATCCAAGATTTGCTTCCACCTATATATCGTTGGTTTTTCAATGTTTTAGTCTTCACATATCACGTGTTAAATCCATTCAGGGAAGCCCTTATCCTGTTTAAGTTTCCATTTCGGCACGGTATAGTTTCGATATCGGAACAGTAAATTGCTTTTCGATATCATATATCGATTTTTTTGTACAACAAGCAACGCCGCTCTCAGTCTTCTTTGAGCGGCGTCTATACACAAAACTATATTTCGGGTGAAAGTACTGGGCTGTTCACTTCCGGAGCCCTTCAACCTCCCGATACAGCCTCTCTATCATACCGGAGGTGCACTCCGGGCTGTTCGCCAGAGGAAAGGGAATATTCATCGCGTCATATTTGGCGGAGCAGAACTTTCGGAATGGCAGCAGCTCTATCTTTTCCAGGTTGGAGAACTGCCCTGCCAGCCTTGCGATGCGGGAAAGGCTCTCCTTGCCGTCTGTCAGCCCGGGAACCACCACATGGCGGATCCAAAGAGGCACCTTCTGTTCTTCCGTCAGCTTCAGAAAGGACAGAACCTCCTCCAGGCTGCCGCCGCTGTACCGGCGATAATCCTCCTCCGAGGAAAACTTCAGGTCGCAGAGCACGAGATCCGTATATTTCAAAAGCTCTCGGACGCCCCTGAAGTTTCCGCCGATGCCCGAGGTGTCCAGGGCGGTATGAATCCCCTCTTCCTTCAGCCGCCGGAAGAGTTCCAAAACGAATTCCCATTGCATCAGAGGTTCTCCGCCGGAGACAGTCACCCCGCCGGAAACGATGCTTGAGCCGGACTCCCCCGCTTCAAAATACGGCCTGAACCGCAGGATCTTCTCGCAAACCTCCTCAACCCCGTATTCCCTGACGCCTGATCCCCCAAATCTCCAGGTGTCGGGATTGTGGCAATAGACGCAGCGAAGCGGGCAGCCCTGCATGAATACGACATAGCGCAGTCCGGGCCCGTCCACCGCTCCCATGCTCTGAAAGGAATTGACCGCGCCCATTGCTTCCACCGCCTCGCCTTTCAGCACATCACCTCATGGAAGGTCCTTGCGATAACCTCCTTCTGCTGAATTTTGGACAGCTTGTGGAAGTTCACCGCATAGCCCGACACCCGGATCGTCAGGTTCGGATGCTTCTCCGGGTTTTCATAAGCTTCCATAAGGGTTTCCCGATTCAGCACGTTTACATTTAAATGATGGGCTCCCTGACCGAAGTATCCCCTCATGACCGACACGAGATTCCGGTGCCGCTCCCCTTCTTCATGGCCCAGGGCCTGGGGCACGATGGAGAAGGTGTTGGAGACTCCGTCCTTGCAGTAATCATAAGAGAGCTTTGCCACGGAATTCAGCGAGGCCAGCGCCCCGTTTTTCTCGCGGTTGTGCATCGGGTTAGCCCCCGGAGCAAAGGCTTCTCCCGCGCCGCGGCCGTCGGGGGTCGCTCCGGTCTTTCTCCCGTAAACCACGTTGGATGTGATGGTCAGGATCGACAGCGTGTGCTCCGCACCGCGATAGGCCGGATTCCTTCGCAGCGCTTCCAAAAACAACCTGACCTGTTCTTGAGCGATGGAATCTACCCGGTCGTCGTCATTTCCGAAAGCGGGATAGGTCCCAGCGGTTTCAAAGCCCGTGATCAGCCCCCTTTCATCCCGGATCGGCTTTACCTTTCCATATCTGATCGCGGAAAGAGAGTCCGCCAGGACCGAAAGACCCGCGATGCCGAAGGCCATAAACCGGTGAACGTCCGTATCGTGCAGAGCCATCTGTGTCTTTTCATAGGCATACTTGTCATGCATATAGTGAATGATGTTCATGGCGCTCACGTAGGTTTTCGCCAGCCACTGGCGGTAAAACTCCATCGTTTCCAGCACTTTATCGTATTCCAGATACTCGCCTTCATAGGGCATTCTCTCCGGCGCCACCTGCTCCCCGCTCTTCTCGTCCCTGCCCCCGTTGAGGCTCATCAAAAGCAGCTTGGGCAGATTCGACCTCGCCCCGAAGAACTGCATATCCTTTCCCACCCGCATTGCCGATACGCAGCAGGCGATGGCGTAATCGTCTCCAAACTCTGGCCGCATCACATCGTCGTTCTCATACTGGATGGCGTCCGTATCGCAGGATACCTTTGCCGCATAGCGCTGAAAGCTCTCAGGCAGGCTGTTCGACCACAGGACCGTGAGATTCGGCTCCGCCGACGCTCCCAAATTGTATAGAGTGTGAAGGATCCGATAGGAGCTCTTTGTGACAAGGGTCCTGCCGTCCTCCCCCATTCCCCCGACGGCCTCCGTGATCCACAGGGGATCTCCCGCGAAGAGCTCGTTGTAGTCTGGGGTCCGCAAATGCCTTGCCATGCGCAGTTTCATCACAAAATCATCCAGAATCTCCTGGGCCTGAGATTCCGTCAACAGTCCGGACTTCAGGTCCCGTTCAAAGTAGATATCCAGGAAGGTGCTGACGCGCCCCAGGCTCATAGCCGCTCCGTTCTGCTCCTTGATGGAGCCCAGATATCCGAAATACAGCCACTGTACCGCTTCCTTCCCATTGGCAGCGGGCCTTGAAATGTCATAGCCGTACATGGCCGCCATCTCCTTCAGCTTTCCCAGAAAGTTGATCTGCTGATACAGCTCCTCGAGCTGGCGGATGTTGTCCACATCCATCATCCTCCCGCCGTATTCCGCCTTATCCCTTTTCTTCTCCGCGATCAGCAGATCGACCCCGTAAAGGGCGACCCTGCGGTAGTCGCCTATGATCCGCCCTCTCCCGTAGGCGTCGGGGAGACCTGTGATGACGCCGCATCTGCGCGCCGCTTTGATCTCGTCCGTGTAGACGCGGAACACGCCGTCGTTATGAGTCGTCCGGTACTGAAACTCATCCTCAACCTTCTGAGACAGCTCATATCCGTAAGCTTCACAGGCATGCCTCGTCATGTTCACCCCGCCGAAGGAGTTGACGCCCCGCTTCAGCGGCCGGTCGGTCTGGAGGCCGACGATGATTTCCCGGCCCTTGTCCAGATAACCGGGCCTATAGCTTGTCAGGGAGCTGACCGTCTGCGTATCGATATCGAGGACGCCTCCGAATTCCTTTTCCAGGTCGAACAGATGATTCAGTTTTCTCATAAGCGCCCGGGTCCGTTCGGTAGGCCCCTCGAGAAAATCCCCGTTTCCCTCGTAAGGCGTATAATTTTTCTGGATAAAGTCCCGGACATCGATTTCGTCCTTCCATTTCCCGTCCTTAAAACCTTCCCATGCAGAATAATTCATTGATATTTCCTCCCATTTACGAAAAAATATTCGACGATATCGGCGGCGGCTCAAATAAAAAAGAGCAACATTCGGTATCACCAAATATTGCCCAGACGGTCGGCTCGCTCAGATCTGCATTCCCCTGTGGTTCCCCACAATTATCCGTCAGTAATGCAGTCCGTTATTTAATTCTTATAGAATGATTATATAAAAAGCCAAGGGAACTGTCAATCAACATTTCCGTTCCGGCTGCATATATTGAATTAACAGAATGGAGGTATCTCAATGTATTGTTTTATTCCATTGGTGTTGGGCTTTATCGCCGGCAGAAGCTGCGGCTATGGCGGTTATGGCTATGGAAACTATGGTCGCGGAAGCTGCGGCTGCGGCTGCGGCGGCAGACGCTACAGATAATGAAATATCCTTATTTACTGTAGTAATAACATCAACAAATACAATAAAACGGGGCNNACCTGGATCATGCAGAGGGGGCCCCTTTTTTCGTCAATCTCATAAATGCACGTTTTCCCGAAACCGAAATTATGGTATCATGTGCATAAAAAGAGATTTCATAATTCCGCGGGAATGGATTGGAAGGGAGATTGTCATGGAAGATTATTACTGCCCCAAGTGTTTTGATAAATTGGAAAGGCTCTCCGGCTGCGGCGCCGTGGGCTATATGTGCAATACCTGCAAGAACTTGGTGTCCAGAAAGGAAATGCTGACCGAACGGGAAATGGAAGAAGCAAAGCACCGCCATCAGAACGAGGAAACCCCCGAAGAGTAACCGCTCTCCGGGGCTTTTTTCAGCGGAATCAGCCCGGCTGTGCGGGCGGGGCCTCGGGCTCGGGCATCGGAGAGAGCCCGGGTGCAGGGGGCAGCGGCTGTCCGGGCGGAGCCTCGGGTTCAGTCGGTGTCAGCGGCTCTGTGCCGGGGCTTTTCGGCTGGGCCGACAGATAACCTGTGCAGGGATAAAATGTGCCGCAGCCGATATGCTGGCCGGAATCCCCAGTGGGTTGGGTCCTGAAATCATCGGGCCACTCGTGGACGATGATTGCCCTGCCCAAGATATCCTCGGGCCGGAACCGGTCTGTATATACGATCATAAAAGCGTGCCCGTAAAAGGACATAAGTACCGGAAGGTCCCCCGCATGGTAAGGGTGTGGCGCGTTGGGAACCGTGGTGAAGTGTCCCCCGACATCTTGAAAGCCGGTATAACCTTCCCCTGTTATACATGGTCCATGCTGGTGTATGTGAAATCCGTAGAAACCGGAAAAGGGAATGCCCTCGACATCCGTCACCAGAAGAGATCCCTCCAGGAATGGATAGACGTAAACATCTCCGACCATATTATGGATCTCAGAGCTTCCCGTGATATGTGCACATGATACCGGCGGCTCCGACATCGTCTGATACATCAACTGGATCGTCTGATCGATCATAGGAAAATTCCCCCTTTGATATGTACTCAATGCTTACATTTTATGCCGCGGCAATCCGGAATGACACAATACCAAAGCCGCGGCGATTCGAAATGATACGATGCCCGCCGCGGCATCCAATTGCCCCGTCACTATCCCGTTCGCTACACAGGGTCTCGCAGTGAACAGGATTCGAAGATCCGTTCCGCAATAAAAAACTCGGTCAATTTCCTGGGTCCGGCTATGATGTCCTTCCCGACAAAGAGGGTGCCCTCCCCTTTCACCTTGACCGACCATTTTACCAGGGTGATTTCCCCTCCGTCGATTTCGATTCCCGTAATAAAACGCGGGTGAACGCAGCAGCCGTCATTAAAGTACAGAGGCTCTCCGATTTCAGGGTACATCGGCCTGTGGTTGTGTCCGGCGACCAGCATCTGGTTTTCCTTGATGACCCAGTCTGTCAGCCGCTTTCCGACGATCTCTTTTTTCTCCTGATTCTGGGCAGGGCTGACGGGATTGGTGATGCCAAACAGCTCCAGCGGCTTCCAAAGATGCCGCACCAGAAATTTCGCAAGCCTCCACAGGGTGCTGTTGAGGAAATCCACCTGATGACCGTGGATCAGAAGGATTTTTTTGCCCGAAACATTCTGCCCGCCGCCCGTATATTCCAACACAAGGCCCTCGTGGATCCGGACATCTTCAAACAAAGGCTGCAGCCGGCCCTCCCGCCTGTCGTAATACTCGTAAAGATTATCTTTTACATACTTCGGGTTTCGCTTTACCATGTCATGGTTTCCATATATGAAATAAAGGCGCTTCTCTTCATAGAACCGCTTCAGAATCTGGAACGTGTCCGGGTGCGCATTTATGATATCGGAAATCCTTTTATTCTCCCAGAGTTCATCCCCATCACCGATTTCGATATACGTAAAGCCTTCGTCATAGTAATGGTTCATTGCAGAGAGATATATATTTTCATTGCTGAAAAACTCATCTGCCTGGCTTCCGTCTCCCCTGTGGCAATCGCTTATCAAAATGATCTTCGAACTGTCGTCAAAGGGGATTCTGTCCGCCGTCTCAAAAACCTGGGATAGACGCTTTAATGAAGACATTGAAACCTCTCCCAACCATTAAAATCGTTTGATATATTTTTTGATTTTCTTAAATACGTCAAAAATTTCTCTTGCTTTACCGGCCTGGATCACCGCGTGATACAGGAACGGTTCTTTTTCCAGGACCGCTTTCAATTTTTCCGAGAAGGTATCGCAGCCCGCCGTCACTTCCCGATAGAGGTTGCAGCAATGCTCGTTGTATCGCTGGGCGAACCATTCGGCTTCTTCCGTTCTGCTCAGCGGCTGTTCCCCATGGGGTTTATCAAAGGTGAATTCCGCCGTAACCCCGTTGGTGATAAGCTCATCTTCTTTATATCCGAGCTTTTTCATGGCTTTCAGGAAGCTGCCGCACATCTCCTGACCTTTAAATGTGATTCTGACACGCATTGACAATTCCGACGGCTCTGAGAATTCACCGGGTTTAAAGCCGGTCAGCCACCAGTGCTTCTCTTCTCTCGAGAATAACTCTTTTCCGTTTCTATATAAGGTAAATGCCATTTCCAGCATATCCGCCTTGCGTGCGCTGTGATAAAAGGTGCCGGTGAAGAAATCAGGTATGGCGATATCCGCTTTTTTTGTGTTGTAGACGCCGATCTCACAGCCGGTATTCAGGTAATATTGACCTTTCCAGAACTCGATGAGCCACCTCTTGCCCTCATATTCGAAAGATACAGGTTCCGAGTCAACGATCATGCCTATGGGAGCGCAAGCTTCGTCGTAGAGGCGGCAATATCCGCATTTTTTCTGCCAGGGATTCATCTTCGCGACGAGTATGCCTTGAGAAGCTTCATATTCATAGCCGGCGTCGCTGAGGAGCTCTTCGAATTCCTTTTCGCCCGCCTCCCTATGCCGGGGGAACAGGTCCCGGACGATGCGGTAGATCAAAAAGGCGAAAATCCCGCCCAGCACCAGAATGGCAGGGAATACGGGCTTTAATTCTGTTAACAGCGTTTGAATGAGTTCTAACATAGGCCGTCGCTCCGAATCAGATTCTTATGTACCATACTATTCGAAAACAGCCATTTGTGTTAAAACGGCTGGGACTTTCATCCGGCGGACTGTGCGCCCGCCCCCACCGACGCGCGAAAAAAGGGAGCGCTTTCTTTGCACTCCCTTCTACTACAACATATTTATGGCTATAATACCGTACAACCAATTAGGTTTTTACCCTTCTCGGCCTCCGGAATTTATTTTAATTTGCCGCGATCGGGTCGCAGATGTTAATTTGCCGCGATCAAGTCGCAGATGGCATTGGAGAAGGCCACGGGGTCCTCGATTGACAGGCCCTCGATAAGAAGCGCCTGATCATACAACAGCTCGGTGAATTTCTTCGCCTTTTCTCTGTCGGAAGCAAAGGCTGTCTTCAACGCGGAAAGCACGGGGTGGGACGCGTTGATTTCAAGCACCTTTTCAGCCTTGACCTTGTCGTCTGTCGGCATTGCGTTGAGGACCTTTTCCATCTCGATGGAGATGCCGCCTCCGCTTGCCAGGCAGACCGGATGGGATTTCAGCCTCTGGGACAGCCGCACTTCGCTGACCTTGCCCTCCAGAGTCTCCTTCATGAAGCCCAGGAGCTCCTTGTTGTCCTCTGTCTCCTTCTTCGCCGCATCCTTCTCCTTTTCATCCTCTTCAAATCCCAGATCGTCGCCGGAAACAGATTTGAATTCCTTCCCGTCAAAATCGTTCAGGACACGGATGGCGAATTCATCCACATCGTCGGTGAAATACAGGATCTCAAAGCCCTTATCCTTCAACAGCTCGGTCTGGGGCAGCCTGTCGATCTTCTCGACGGACTCGCCCGCCGCATAGTAGATGTATTTCTGATCCGTCTTCATCCTGGAAACGTACTCGGTGAGGCTTGTCAGCTTCTTTTCCGTGGAAGAGTAGAACAGCAGCAGATCTTTCAGCAGGTCCTTGTTGGCCCCGAACTTGTCATAGATACCGAATTTGAGCTGAAGGCCGAAATTCTTGAAGAATTCATCGTATTGCTCCCGGTTCGTGTTCATCAGTTCCAAAATCTCGCTCTTGATCTTCTTTTCCACCCTGGAAGCGATGGCTTTCAGCTGCCGGTCATGCTGCAGCATTTCCCTGGAAATGTTCAGCGACAGGTCCTGGGAGTCCACCAGCCCTTTTACAAAGCTGAAATAGTCGGGAAGCAGGTCCGGGCACTTGTCCATAATGAGAACGCCGCTGGAATAGAGCTGCAAACCCTTCTCATATTCCTTCGTGTAATAATTGAACGGCGTTTTTGCCGGGATATAGAGTAGCGCGTTGTATGACACCACGCCCTCCACATTGGTGTGGATCACCTTCAGCGGCTTTGTAAAATCGTAGAATTTCTCCTGATAAAACTCATTGTACTCGTCGTCCGTGATCTCGCTTTTATTCTTTCGCCAGATGGGGACCATGCTGTTCAGGGTCTGTTCCTCAACGACGGTTTCGTATTCGCTCTCTGTCCCTTCTCTGAGCCTCCGCTCTTCCACGTTCATCTTGATGGGGTAGCGGATGTAGTCGGAATAGCGCTTGATCAGGCCGCGGATGCGGTATTCCTGCAGGAATTCATCGTATTTTTCGTCCTCTGTGTTCTCTTTGATCCTCAAAACGATCTCCGTACCACAGCTCTCCTTCTCACACTCGTTGATGGTATAGCCGTCGGCACCTGTGGACTCCCACCGCCAGGCCTGCTCTTCTCCATATGCCTTGCTGGTCACGGTGACCACGCTGCTCACCATGAAAGCGGAATAGAAACCGACTCCAAACTGGCCGATGATATCGATGTCTTCTTTCTTCTCGTTTTCCTTTTTAAAGTCAAGTGACCCGCTTTTCGCAATGGTTCCGAGGTTTGACTCCAGATCCTCCTTAGTCATACCGATGCCGTTGTCGGAAATTGTCAGGGTGCGATTGTCCTTGTCAACGGCGATTCGAATCTCAAAGCCCTCCCTGGAAACTCCCGTATTGTTTTCCGTAAGGCTTTTGTAATACAGCTTGTCGATGGCGTCGCTGGCGTTGGAAATGAGCTCCCTTAAAAAGATTTCCTTGTGGGTGTAGATGGAATTGATCATCAGATCCAAAAGCCGTTTCGATTCGGCTTTAAACTGTTTTTTGGCCATGTCTTATCCTCCTGTTTGTTTTATATTGTAAATTCCAATTAAATTTTTAACATGTCCTTTGGCGGCGTTTTGGCGAATGCGCACCTTTCAATGCGTCCTGGCACTCACTGCTCATGAGTGCTAACAGCTTTAGTGTAAAACAATTCGGCTGGGAAATCAAGGGGGTTTTCATAAATTTGCAAAATTCACTGGATCGGCATAAGGTTGGTTATCCCCAAGTGCGGCAATGAGCCCCCGGCTTGGCCGGAGGTTCCTATACAATCAAAGACGGCATGGTTATTTCCATGCCGCCTCTGTAGGTTGGCGCTTTAAACGGCAGTAATCGATGCGTTCCGTCTATTACCTGGCAAGCTTGTAAATCTCCACGATATCTTTCCAGTACAGCTTTTGGATTCCCCCGACGGGCCTTTCCTGTCCGTCCCGGAACCATGTCGCCTTCTTGGACATCAATTCGAAATTCGCGTCGTCGATCCCAAGCTCCGCAAGGGTGACCGGCAGGCCCATGGCGGCGAAGAAGCGCTCCAGCCTGTCGACGCCTTCGAGGGCAATGGCTTCCGGCTCCCGGAAGGACGCCTCGACTCCCATGACGTTTACCGCGAACTGGACAAACATATTGACGTTTGCCCTGTAGACATATCTCATCCAGGACGGCGTCAGGGCGGCAAGGCCCGCTCCGTGGGCGATGTCGTAGATTGCGGAAAGCTCATGCTCCATCTTGTGGCAGGCCCAATCCTGTTCCCTTCCGAGCCCCAAAAGCCCGTTGTGGGCTATGGTTCCCGCGAAGGCGACCTCCGCCCAGGCGTCATAATTGCGGCTGTCCTGATTGAGGACCAGGCCGTTTTTCATGATCGCCTTTAACGTGCTTTCGCAAAGACCGTCGGTAACGTCGGTGTGGATCGTATTTGTAAAATAGCGCTCCATGATATGGCTCATCATGTCGCACACGCCGTTTCCTATCTGACTTTTCGGCAGAGTGAAAAACAGCTCGGGATTTATAACGCTGAACAGCGGCCTGATCTTATCGCTGTGAATTCCAAGCTTCAGTTGCATTTCTTCGTTTGAAATGACAGAGCTGTCGCTGGACTCCGAACCCGTCGCCGGAAGAGTCAGAATCGCCGCCATGTCAAGAACTTTTTCAGGGCTCTTTTTCCTAAAGTAAAAATCCCAGACGTCTCCGTCGTAAGGTACTCCCGCCGCAATGGCTTTTGCCGAATCGAGAACGCTTCCGCCTCCGACTGCCAGGATAAATTCGATCTTGTTTTCCCTGCATATCCGGATCCCTTCATAGACCATCGAAAGTCTGGGGTTCGGCTTGACGCCTCCCAGCTCCACGGCTTCTATCCCCGCATCCTTCAAAGATGCCGCAACCTCGTCATACAGGCCGCTTTTCCTGATACTCTCTCCGCCGTAATGGAATAAGACCTTATCGGCATATGGCTTGACCAGCTTCCCGATCTGTTTGTGCGTATCCTTTCCGAAGATAATGCGCGTTCTGTTTTCATAATCATAATTTAACATGCAACCCATCCTTTCCGCCGCTTTACCGCATATTTAAAAAACGGCGCCTCATCCTATTAAAGTGTTAGAACTCCCATATGCTCCAGGAGGATCTTCACTCCGATGAGAATCAGAATGATTCCTCCCGCCAGCTCCGCTCCTGATTTGAGCCTGGAGCCGACCAAATTGCCGATCACCACTCCGCAGAAGGATAAGGCGAAGGTCGTAAGCCCGATGACGGTGACGCTGACAAAGATGTTCGCATGAAGAAAAGCAAATGTGATTCCCACCGCCAGGGCGTCGATGCTGGTAGCCAGCGACAGCATGGTCAGATTTCTCAAACTTACCCCATCGCACTTCTCT
>DLFX01000287.1:0-7612 GCA_002482405.1 Firmicutes bacterium UBA7709
CTCGCAGGTCACAACCGTGTCAAAATACCTGGCTATATCATATTTTTCAAGTCCTACCTCCGTCGTGCGCCTCAATCTGGAAGTGACGACGCCGGTCTTATACCCTCTGTCCTTCAATTCCTTCAGCAGGCTGGTGATCCCCGGAAAGATCTCGATCAGGTCTTTAAACTTGTCCTGATGATAGCTCCTGTAGATCTGGATCCCTTCCTCCGCGGGAATCTGAGGAAGAATTTTTTCCATTGTGATGTGGAGCGGTTCCCCGAAGGTGCTGATGATCTCTTCCGCAGATCTTTCCCGTCCCTCCACCGTTCGGAAGGTGTGCTGCCAGGACTGGAGGATCACCTTGTTTGTATCCATGATAGTGCCGTCAAAATCGAACAGCACGGTATTGATTTTCGTCATAATATCTTTGTCCTCTTGTTTTTATTTTATTGTACCACCTCCAAACTTCAAGCGCAAGGCCGCAGGCTATTCGTCCAGCTTCAGTTCCGGGGGCAGCTTCCTCCAGAAGCTGGTGGTCGCCGAGGAATAGATGACTCCGATCAGCAGCCAGCATCCGCCGACGATTTTCCCCGAGAGAGCGATGCTCAGGAACAGCCAGATGGAAACGGCGGCTCCGCAGACCGGAATGATCAGATATTTAAGGACGGAGGCAGCGCCTCTCCTTTTATCCTTAATGAAGTATTGAAAAATTACGGAGAGATTTACAAGGGTGAAGGCAGTCAGCGCGCCGAAACTCACAAGGGAAAGGGCCCCGTAAAGGTTTTCCGAAAAGATGATGGAGCTCAGAGATAATGCGGAAACCAGCGCAATGTTGTAAACAGGAGACTGAAATTTAGGATTGATATATCCGAAAAACCGTTTCGGAAGCGCGCCGTCCCGGCCCATTCCATACAGGATCCTCGCTACGGCCGCGGTTCCCGTCAGGGCGCATGCCAGGCTGGCGCAGTTGTCGATGATGAGAAAGGTCGTGGACATATATCCGGTTTTCATGTGTTCGAACAAATCGAAAATGCCTGTCATAGGATCGGACATTTCTTTCCAGGCGTCCGGCCAGGCGACCTGGGCGATATAGGAGATAAAGGTGAACACGATCCCCGCTCCGATACAGATGATGAATATGGCCCTTCCGATATTCTTCTGGGGCTCGATGGCTTCTTCCGCCACGGTGGTTACCGCGTCAAAGCCCAGGAAGGATATCGCCATGATGGCGGCCGCGCCCATCAGCCCCTGTTTCGTGAAATCTCCGGGATCGTAAAAGTTTTCCATGGAAAGCAGGGTTCCCGCTCCGCCGCCTCCGGTGATGTATTTGACCACCACGCCGATGAACAGCAGGGTAAACGCAAACTGCAGGATCATGATAACGGTATTGAACCTCGACGTGGATTGAATTCCGATGATATTGATGGCCGTCATAGCGACAACGCTGATGATGATCCATACCCAGACCGGAACCTGAGGGACAAACCGGTTCATGTACAAGCCCACCGTGAGATAACAGACCAGAGGGATCAGGAGATAATCCAGCAGTACGACCCAGCCGGTCAGAAAGCCGAGATGAGGGTTGATGGCCCTCTGAACGTACGTATACGCAGACCCCGCCACGGGATACACCTTGACCATCTGGGAATAGCTGTAAGCGGTAAACATGACTGCCAGAATCGTTATTAAATTCGATAATGCCATCATACCCTGCGTGATCTGGGTCAAAACCCCATACTGATTAAAGATGACCGTCGGTGCAAGGTAAGAAATTCCAAAGAACACAAGATTTCTTAAGTTTAATACTCTTTTCAGCGATTGCTCATAGCCCAGGCTGTTTAAGCCTTCGTTGGGCGTCGTGTTCGGTTCCATTGTCTGCCTCCTTCATTCTTTTACTGATTGGCTGTTAAAGCGTTAGCTTTTATTTAAAATCATTTCCTGGCTCAACTGACGGANNTTTCCGTCAGATAGTCCTCCTCCCTTTCCCGGTTCCAGAATCCGTCTATCGCGCTGTTCCGCGGACATCCGGATTTTTGATATCCGTTTTGCTCCATCCACCGGTAAGCGAAGTCATATGCCTCCGCCAATCCGCGGTAAGGCCCTTTGTGCAGAATACATAAAGCCGTAAAGGACCCCTCTCCTCTGAATTTGTATTCACCGGTGTCTTTTCCGAAGGCCGTCACCGCGTCGCAGAATTCAATGCCCACATTTTTCTCCCTGTACTCGCCGCCGGTAAAGAGGAGCACGTTATAGTCCGGCTCTGTCAGCCGTATTCCCGGATTTTCCAGCAGGACCCTGTCCGAGAGCTCCTGAAGGAAATTGTCCTTTGCCATACTGTCAAAAAAGGCCGTTAAATCTTCAACAAAATACTTTTTGAAATACACGATATGCTCGGGTATCTCCCTGATTTCCGCTTTGTACTGCATCTCTTCCCTGCCTTCCCAATGATACTGCTTTTCTTCCCAGCCCTTCGGCCGCTTCATACTGTTGTATCCCCATTCCGATAGACTACAGCTTTCCGGCGACAACTTTACCGTCAAAGATAACTGCCTCTGAGTGAATCCGGCTGATCCGGTCCGCCGGAACCCGGAAGAGATCATCTGAGATGACGATCATATTGGCGATCTTGCCCTTTTCCAGCGAACCGAGCATGGATTCCATGCGCATCTGCTTTGCCCCATTGATGGTGTAGCCTGCCAGCAGCGTTTCCCTGGACAGCTTCGCCGATTCGGGCGGCCTCACGCTGCCCGGGTATTTCTCCGGGTCAAGGGGAACTTCGGGGTCGATTCTGGTGTTGGCCACCTGCATGGAAAAGAAAGGATCCGCCCGGTGCAGTTCATAGAAGGTGACCACATCCGAAGAAAAGGTCACCAGGGCGCCGCTGTCTACGATGGGGTTGAACTGATACATCCCGGCCCATTTGTCGTATCCGTAGAACTCCTGAGCCACGTCGCCGAAGTAGCCGCCCGACCAGTGGCAGCTCCAGTTCACCGTGATCCCCAGCTTTGCCGGGCGATCCATATCGGAAGGGTCAACCAGCTCGCAATGTAAAAAGACAGGCTGGCAGATCCACGGCTCGCCAAGCTCCGCGGCCTCTTTCCGGGCCGCTTCCACCGCGTCGCATCCCGTGCGGAAAGCGCGGTCGCCCACCATGTGGATGTGCAGATCCAAGCCCTCTCTCCTGCATAGCAGGAAGCACTTCGCAAGCTCATCGGCTTCCATCTCTATCGCGCCGCAGTTCGTCCCCGCCGGATCATTGATAAAAGGATCAAGGGAAGCCGCGTTGCCGCTTTCATTGGTGCCGTCCAGGAAAAGCTTCATCGTGTTGAACTTCATGTGCTTTCCGCCATATTTTTCGCTGTAGAGGCGAAGGGTTTCGATCTTCCCGGGGAGGTCGCCGTAGCGGTAAAACCTGGATATGCCGTCGTAATAGACGTTCATCTTTCCGGCTTCATCCAGCGCTTTCATGGCTGCCAGCTGGTCCTCCCCCTCTACTACTCCGTCGACGATAGAGGTGATTCCGTGTTCCGACAGGAACGTAAAAAACCTTTCCATGAGCTGGGGCGTCAATTTCCGCGGCGGTTCCCAGCCGATCCTGGAATACATTTTATCCTGGAAATGCAGCCACGCCAGCTCCTTGCACCAGCCCGTAGGATTGCCTTCCCCGTCCCGGACAAAGATTTCAAGCCCCGGCGCGGGGTCAGGGGTATCCTTTGTCACCTCCAAGAGCTCCAGCATTTTTGAATTCATCCAATGGAGGTGCTCTCCGAAGTCCTGGCAATAGCATGGCCTGTCTGAGCAGGCGGTGTCGAGAAGCTCCTTGGTCGGTCCCCGGGTTCCGAACATGGAGGTTGGATAATACTCAAAATAAAGGAACGGCACTTCTTCTTTCGGGTGTTCCTTCGCATAATTGCGTACAAATTCCAGCAGCTCTTCCTTATCTTCCGTCCAGGGAAGCTTGATGTGCCACGAGCTTTGGGAAACAGCCCCGGGATGAATATGGCTGTCGATGATTCCGGGTAGAACCATTTTGCCCTTAAGGTCGATGATTTTCCCTTCTCCGGGCGCGTTTAAAGCCGGTCCGACATATGTAATCTTGTCTTCCTCAAAGGCGATAGCCTCCGCCAGAGGCTGTTTTTCATTTGAAGTAACTATTTTGCCGTTAATCAATACTGTCTGCATGTAAACTCTTTTTCTCCCTCCTTCTTCGTTTGAATTTACTTAAGCGTACTGAAATTTCCGGGTGGGTTCAATGGCGTTTTATGGTTGTTTTCTGGATTTCGAACCTGAAAACAGCAAAAAAATTGCCGCCTGTTATGACTGGCGGCAGAAACATTCGTCCTGTTGACGGGTTATGCTAAAAATAATTCCAGATAGTGATTCAATATCATTCCGTTTAAAGGTTCCCGGATGCCTCCCGGGTCCATATCCCTCTCCGAATCCTTTTCATTCATTTTGCTCCGATACATTTTCCGGAACTGGCGGGGCGTGCACTTGTACCATTCTTCAAACGCGTTGTAATAATATTTGGGGTCAGAGAACCCGCACGCCTCGGATATCTCCGTAATGTTCAGATCCGTTGCAAGGAGCAGCCGTTCGGACTTATTGGCTCTGATGTAGCTCAGGGATTTTCTGAATCCGACTTCAAAGGTTCTGAGAAACTCCGAAATATATGCCTTCGACAGGTTAAAATCCTGCGCCATGGTCTCCAGCGTGATCTTTTCTTCGGAATGCTCCTGAAGATATCCCATCATCCTGCGGTTTCGCTCCATCAATTCCGGCTTCATGCTCAGATCAGGGTTGTAGAAATATACGATATCAAAATAGTTGACCATCATATCGATGACCTGGTCCGCTTCCTTGACGATGGCCTCCTGAAAGCCGTTTCCTCTGTTTTCATGATTCACAAAGTAGTGCAGGAGCGCGATAAGTGTCCCCTTCATCTGCTTGTAGGAATCGGTGAAATATGGCTTGGTGTTTTTCTTTACTCCCTCACAGACAAACAGCAGGTTCGTTATGAAAGGATACTTCACGCGAAACCATTTCAGGTCAAAGTAAAAGGAAACGCAGATGTTGTCCTCGCTCCCCTCAGAGAGATAGTGGGCGTCCTTATCAACGGATACGAACTCTCCGGGCGACAATATGAACTCCTCAAACCCATAGGAAAATTTTACGCTTCCCTGCAGGCAAAAAAAGATTTCGACGATATTTTCGTGCATGTGCGCCGGTACGAGTGCAATATTTCTGATCCTGATTCCCACAGGAGTGTTTTGAATCCAGGGGATTCTTTCTTCATAAGCCATTGTCCGCTCCTTTTCATAGGAGGATTGTATCATAAAAGGTTTCGGGACGCAAAAAAATTACCGGGAGATGACGACTTCTCCCGATAATTTTTCTGAAGTGTGCGATTATGAAATCAACTGATTATGTTATATGCTGCAACAAGTGATCCGATTATTTGATCAAGGTGTACGGATCTGTGTATTCCAGTCCAAGGCTGTCTGCAACTCCCTTATAGGTGAGCTTTCCTTCATATACGTTCAGGCCCAGCATGAGAGGCTTGCTCTCAAGGACCGCCTTTTCCAGTCCCTTGTTTGCGATCATCAGGCCGAAGGGCAGCGTGGCTCCCTCTAACGCGATGGTGGATGTCCTCGGAACTGCTCCCGGCATATTTGCTACGGAGTAGTGGACTACGCCATGCTTTACATAGCAGGGATTGTCGTGGGTGGTCGCCCGGTCGATGGTGGCGATGGATCCGCCCTGGTCGATGGCTACGTCAACAATGACGGCGCCCTGCTTCATGGATTTAACCATATCTTCGCTGACCACCTTCGGAGCCGCGGTTCCCGGAACCAATACGCATCCTACCAGCAGGTCGGCTTTCTTTACGGATTCCTCGAGGTTATGCTCGTTGGAAACGAGAGTCGTGATCCTTCCTCCGAAGATATCGTCCAGGTACGCAAGTCTCGGTAAGCTCATATCCAGAACGGTCACCCTTGCGCCCATTCCCACCGCCATCTTGGCAGCGTTGGTTCCGACCTTTCCTCCGCCGACGATAATGACTTCAGCGGGAGCGGTTCCCGGAACTCCTCCGAGCAATACGCCGAGGCCTCCATTGTATTTCTGAAGATAGTTCGCTCCGATCTGGATCGACATTCTTCCCGCCACTTCGCTCATGGGCGTTAAAAGCGGCAGCTCATTGCTTGGAAGCTGCACGGTTTCAAAGGCGACGCCCTTGACCTTGGCCTTCAGCAAAGCCTTCGTCAGATCCGGCGCGGGCGCCAGGTGGAGGTATGTATATAAGATCTGCCCTTCCTTGAAGAGACCATATTCCGCTTCGAGAGGCTCTTTGACCTTTACGATCATGTCGGCGTCGGCGAAAAGCTTCTTGACGTCGGCGTAAAGTTCGCATCCGACCGCCTTATATTCGTCATCGGAAAATCCGCTGCCCTCTCCCGCGTGCGCTTCGATGATGACCTTATGTCCGTTTTTTATATAGGACTTTGCTCCGCCAGGGGTCATTCCCACTCTGTTCTCATTATTTTTGATTTCTTTTGGTACTCCGATAATCATTCTTAAACCCTCCTCGATAACTGGTATTAACTAATAAATGTAAATTTCAGGCAATCGTCGTCCCTACTGCCTTTCTGCCGAAATAATTTCGGTCAAAACTTACTTTGATTTTTCTGCGCCAAATTTAATGCTTACATATCGAATTCAACCCAAATTATATTCGGTATTATTAATTTTGTGCCTTATTTATTCTCGTCTTTTCCTGTTTTATCCATATTGTAAAGCGCAATGAACCCCTTGTCAATACTTTTTATCAGATAGCAAAAAAAATTGCAGAATCATCTGCTCTTTGTAACAGATAACCTGCAAATTTAAAGGTTTGCGCATGTTTCAGGCACGCCGGTTTTTTGTGTTTTTGTGATGTCATTTCCTGTCGATAAGGCGGGAAATATGGATTATAGCCTCAGAAAAAATTAAGACAAAACCGAAATAATTCTTGATAATTATTTGTCAATTAATTACAGGCTCCCTTTTTTAAACCTTCATTGTCAGGGAGACTTTCTGTTTCTCATGATCGATAGCCAGAATTTTCACCTTTACCGTATCCCCGACGCTGACCGCGTCCATGGGATGCTTGATGAATTTGTCGCTTATCTGGGAAACGTGAACGAGGCCGTCATTCTTTACCCCGATGTCCACAAAGGCGCCGAAGTCCACGACGTTTCTGACGGTTCCCGTCAGCTCCATGTCCACCTTCAGGTCGTCAAAGGTCAGGACGTCGTTGCGGAATACCACGGCAGGCGCATCCTCACGGGGGTCTCTGGCGGGTTTCTTGATTTCAGNNCCTTCAGGTCCTCAAAGGTGAGGACGTCATTTCGGAATACCACCGCCGGTGCGTCTTCCCGGGGATCTCTGGCAGGCTTTTTGATCTCATTGATGATATCCGTCAGCGTCATGACGCCGATGCCGATGTCCTCCGCCAGCTTCTCGATGCTCTTTTTCAAGCTCCCGCTGTTGTCTTTTTTGCCGTCTGCGTCGGGCAGCAGCGCCGCGAGGGCCGCCAGACCGTTCCCCGCCGCCGGCTTCACAGGCTTCGCCTGCTTTTTCTCCGTCGGAT
>DLFX01000287.1:7668-7863 GCA_002482405.1 Firmicutes bacterium UBA7709
GATTCCCAGCTTTTTCAGCATCAGCTCCGCCGCCCCATAGGATTCCGGGTGGACCGAAGTGCCGTCCAGGGGGTTTTTCCCTTCGGATATCCTCATAAAGCCCGCGCACTGGTTGAAGGTCTTTTCGCCGAGCTTGGCCACCTTCATCAGCTCTTTCCGGTCCTGAAACCTGCCGTTTTCCTCCCGGTAGGCCAC
>DLFX01000287.1:7999-8191 GCA_002482405.1 Firmicutes bacterium UBA7709
CTGCCCCACGCCGATGTGCTTGGGCGAGATCTTTACCAACTCCGCCAGCGGGTCCTGAAGCCTGCGTCCGATGGACATGGCCCCTCTGGTGGTCACATCCAGATCGGGGTACTCTTCCGTCGCCACCTTGGACGCGGAATAGACGGAAGCGCCCGCCTCGTTGACGATGGTATAGCTCACGTCGAGGTTATA
>DLFX01000173.1:0-4609 GCA_002482405.1 Firmicutes bacterium UBA7709
GTCGCTGCTTCTGGCCTCCGGATACATTGGTGCCGCCTTGCTCGATATAGGTGTCGTATTGCTTCGGGAATTCCCGGATAAAGCCGTCGGCCTGGGCAAGTTCACAGGCGCGGATCATTTCTTCATCCGTTGCGTTTTCATTGCCCCAGTGAAGATTCTCTTTGATCGTGCCGGAAAACAGTACATTCTTTTGCAGCACCATCGCTACCTGATCGCGGAGGGATTCAATATCGTAATCCCGCACGTCCACGCCGCCGACGGTTACTTTTCCGCTCACAGCGTCGTAAAGCCGCGGGATCAGTTGAACAAGGCTTGATTTGGAAGATCCGGTCCCGCCGAGAATCCCGACCGTTTGCCCGGATTCGATGAAAAGGCTAATTCCGTCAAGAACTGGCTTGCCGGCTTCTTTTGCATAGGTAAAAGTGACGTTCTCAAAAGTAATCGAACCGTCCTTTACCATAAGTACCGGATTTTTCCCGTTTTTCAGATCGCTTTCCTCCTGCAGGATTTCCACAATGCGCTCCGCCGAGGCGCGGGACATGATGACCATGACAAACACCATGGAAAGCATCATCAGGCTCATGAGGATTTGCAGCGCGTAAGAGATCAGGCTGGTCAGCTCTCCCGTTGACAGCCCAATCACCGGATCGTTGTTGTAAGCGATAATCTCCTTAGCGCCGAACCAAGCCAGCAAAAGCAGGCAAGCATTAAGGCAGAACTGCATCAGCGGCATATTGAATGCCAGTCTTTTTTCTGCTTTGGAGAAATCCTGAAAGATGGACTGAGAAATCCCTTCGAATTTCTGTTTTTCGTGGTCTTCGCGGATATAGGATTTTACAACCCGAATGCCGTGCAGGTTTTCCCCAACGACATTGTTCAGCCTGTCATAGGTCTTGAATACACGCATGAAAATCGGATGCACATGCGACATGATCAGTCCAAGTCCAAGGCCAAGCACAGGGATGACCGCGAGAAAGATCAGCGACAGATGGGCGTCGATTCGGAAGCAAAAAATCAACGCGAACACCATCATCAACGGGGCGCGCACCCCGAGGCGGATCAGCATCTGATAGGCGTTTTGCACGTTGGTAACGTCAGTGGTGAGTCGGGTGATAATGCTTGCGGTTGAAAACTTGTCGATGTTGGAGAAAGAAAAATTTTGCACGTTGTAGAACATGTCGCGGCGCAGGTTTCTTGCAAAGCCCGAGGACGCGACCGCTGCGTAGCGGCCCGCGCGAAAACCGGTCAGCAGGGAGAGCATCGCGGCAGCAACCAGGGCAAGCCCCATCCACAGNNCTTTACTGATGCCGTAATCGATCATATACGCCATCAGGGTGGGGATGACAATTTCAAGGATTGCTTCAAAGGTAACGAATACCGGGGTAAGAATGGATTCTTTTTTATATTGCCGTATACTGGCAGCCAGTCTTTTGAGCATTTATATTTTTCCTTTCTGCTTTTATGTAAGTATGTTGATAGTGGTATAAATACCTGTATCNNCAGAAACAGTCGCATGATGCGACAATGTTGGATGTCAAACAATATGTCTAAAATAAAGCTGGCTGTGCAGCCAACTTAACTCATTCAATATTATTTCTCATCCTTTGGATGAAATTATAGAGATATTCCAATTCCTCCTCCGTAAATCCCTTTGTAAGCGTGTTTTCGAACTGATTCGCATTCGCTATCATCAGCTCGCTGATTTTCCGTGCCTTTTCTGTCAATGTCAGCTTCTTTAATCTGGCGTCATGGGGGACGCCGCTCCGCTCGATCAGTCCTTTTTTCTCCATTAATATGAGAACCTTGGAAGCGGTTGACCGGGTGATCGAAAATTGTTCCTCCAGATCCTTCTGATAGATTTCCTTATCTNNAAGAAAACCGATAATCCAGCCGTTTGTGCCGGTAATTGAATCAATTTGTCCTGTCTCGTATGAATTTTCAATTTTACGCATAATCAGGTTGTTAAGAGATCGAAGTTCAAATCCGATCTGTTTTTTCTCTTCCATGTCCTGCCCTCTGTTTCTTCTTATAATGTGGTATGTCGTACTGTACGACATACCACATTATAAGATATCGCGATACGGCTGTCAATATCAAATTGTCATTTGAGTATAAGCAAAAGGAAAAAGAAAGCCGGCCATTTTATTCATATACATTGACAACCGTCGATGTGTCGCATATAATAGTCATATCGACAGTTATAGATATGAGGTGACTGATTTGGGAAATACGCATGAGGAAACTGCAATTTTCAAGGCGGCGTTTGAATTTAAAGATGTCAGGTTCAAGGAAATACTTGATATACCGTCGCTGTATATTGCAAAAGACAGAATTACATCATTGGTCGGACCAAGCGGGAGCGGTAAAACAACGATCCTTAAAATGCTCAATAAAATGCTTTCTCCGACAGAAGGGCACATTTTGTTTCATGGCGAGAACCTTGGCCAAATAGATTCGGTTTCACACCGCAGGCACATTACCATGCTGTCCCAATCGCCGGTGATGTTTGATGGAACGATAAAAGACAACCTGATTGCGGGACTCAAATTTCAAAAAAAGGAGATACCCGACGATATTGTGCTGGAGGATATGCTTTTCAAAGTTAAGCTGAATAAAGAGCTGAACAGCCCCGCACAGACGCTGTCGGGCGGGGAGAAGCAACGCCTTGCACTCGGGCGGGTGCTGCTTCTTGATTCGGAGGTATACCTGCTTGACGAACCGTCGTCCGCATTGGACGACGCAACAGCGGACGCCGTTATTGAGATGATTGCCGGATATGCGAAAAGAGAAAGCAGGACGCTGGTGATGGTCACACACGCAAAAGTGATTGCACAGCGGTTTTCAGATGAGATCATAGAAGTATCAAACGGGCGCTGTCATGGGAGGCCGGTATGAAAGGAATCATTGATTTAACAATCGTGCAGCTGGCGACAGCCTATGTTTTTGTTGTGCTCGTTCTTTTTCTTGTAAGAGCGATGGGGATAAGCCGGGAGAAAGAAATCATTATCTCATCAATCAGAATGACTTTGCAGCTTATATTGGCGGGATATCTGCTTGTCTGGATATTGGATCATCCGAATGCATTTATCACCATCGGGATTATTGTTCTGATGGAGGCGTTTGCGGTCTATACGGTATTCCGGAAGTTCAAGAAGAAACTCTCCGGGAAACTGAAGCTGGTTATAGCCATATCCATGGGGATCGGGACGCTCTCATGCCTTGCGTATTTTCTTTTAGTGGTGGTACGCATTTCACCGTGGTATGAGCCGCAATACTTTATTCCCATTGGGGGGATGATCGCTGGTAATTCGATGACCGGAGTATCTCTCGGTGTGAAATCGCTGGTGGAAGGAATGACCGTTCAAAGGGCAACTGTGGAGGAATCGCTTATTCTTGGCGCGACACCGCAAGACGCTTCGAGGAGCATCATGAACAGCGCGTTTGACGCCGCCATACTGCCTACGATCAATTCGATGGTTGGCATGGGGATTGTTTTTCTGCCTGGCATGATGACCGGGCAGATACTTTCGGGAACCGCTCCGACAACAGCCATTGCGTATCAGATCGCCATCATGCTGGGCATCCTGGGCGCTGTGACCTTAACTGCGTTTATCATGCTCAATTGGGGTTATCGTACATTTTTCAATAAGGAACATCAATTAAGGCAGTAAAACAAGACTGAGAGGTGATTGATTTGGGAAATAAGCATGAAGAAACCGCCAAAGTTTTCAAGGCTCTTTGCGACCCCAACCGGCTGATGATTATCCAGATGCTGCAAAGCGGTGAGCTGTGCGCGTGCCAGCTTTTAGACGAATTAAATATCGGGCAGTCGACGTTGTCCCATCACATGAAAAGTCTGTGCGAATCCGGCGTGGTGAGCTGCCGCCGCGAGGGAAAGTGGATGTATTACTCCCTCAACAAAAAGGGATGTGAAGCGGCGTTCGACGTATTGACCGGAATCATGGAAGCACCTGTACAAAGCAATATTGATGAAAAATGCAAATGCGAATAGGCAGAAAGGAGAACAAACGATGCGGATTGTTATCATAGGAGCGGTCGCCGCAGGGACCTCCGCCGCCGCTAAAGCAAGAAGGAACAGCGAGGACGCGGAGATCTTAATTTATGAAAAGGGCAGCTTTATCTCTTATTCCGGCTGCGGTATGCCCTACTATATCGGCGGCGAGGTCGAAAGCGCGGAGGAACTGACCCCGCGTGATCCCGCGTTTTTTAAGAGCAAGCACAATGTGGATATCCATACCCTGCATGAGGTTCTTTCCATCTCCCCCGATGCAAAAAGCGTAACCGTTCAGAATCTTGCCACAGGAGAGGTATTCTCTGACCGTTACGACACACTCGTGATCGCCACCGGAGCCAGGGCAACTGTGCCTCCGATAAAAGGCGCGAATGGCCCGAATGTCTTTACCCTGCGCAACATAGGCGACATGAACCGTATCAAAACCTTTCTCGATACGAACCATCCTCGCTCTGCCGCCATCATCGGCACCGGATTCATCGGCCTTGAGGTGTGTGAAAACCTGAAAGGGCTTGGCATGGAGGTAACCCTGCTGGAGAAGCTTCCGCAGGTCACGCCGGGGCTGGACAGCGACAT
>DLFX01000173.1:4625-5516 GCA_002482405.1 Firmicutes bacterium UBA7709
GGGCGTTTCCATTGCCGAGATTACGGAAAACAGCGTCATCTTATCGGATGGCCAAGAGATAAAAGCGGATATGGTGCTTGTGTCCACTGGCGTGCGTCCCAACACGGAGCTGGCGGCAGCGGCGGGGATTGAGCTTGGCGTTGCGGGGGCAATCCGCGTGAACACGAAGATGCAGACCAGCCTGCCGGATATATACGCCTGCGGCGACTGCACCGAGCAATNNNNGCCGGTCTATCGGCCGCTGGGCTCTACTGCCAACAAAACAGGAAGGATCGCCGGCGACAGCATGACCGGAGGAAGTTTGGAGTTCCGGGGCATTCTTGGCACGGGCATCTTCAAAATCTTCGACATGACGGTGGCACAGACCGGTCTTTCCGAGCGTGAGGCGCGTGAGCTGGGATATGACATAGCGGTATGCCACAACATCAAACCCAACAAACCCGAATACATGCACGGCAAAGAAATGGTCATCAAGGGGATCGCAGACAAAACAAGCGGCAGACTCTTGGGTACGCAGATCGTCGGGTATGAGGGCGTTGATAAGCGGATCGACGTATTCGCAACGGCAATCACCTTCAAAGCGAAGGTTGAGGATCTCTTTCATCTGGACCTGGCTTATGCCCCGCCGTTTTCANNCCGGTGATGTATACCGGCATGATACTGGAAAACGCCATTCACAGAGGCCGTCCGCTGATGACGGCACAGGAGCTGGACGCGCTGATGCAGTCGGATGAGCGTTATACGCTGATTGACACGCGGGCTGCCACCCAATATGAGAAGAATCATGTTGATACGGCTAAGAGCATTCCCCATGCGGAATTAAGATCTGCCGCCGAATCGCTGGATAAAGATGCCGTCACCGTCACCTATTGCAATAAAGGTACGACAGGT
>DLFX01000173.1:5580-9102 GCA_002482405.1 Firmicutes bacterium UBA7709
AGCAAGGAAAAAACGCAGGGCATTGGATTTTTTGAGAAATATCTTACCATATGGGTGCTTCTCTGCATGGCGGCGGGAATTTTGATCGGAAGGTTTTTGCCGGGAATCCCCTCAGTTTTAGACAAGATGCAGTTTGCGGGGCAAAATATTCCAATCGCAGTTCTTATTTGGATTATGATTTATCCAATGATGATGAAAATCAATTTTCAATCTATAAAGAACGTAGGAAAGCATCCATTAGGTATCGTTATATCCAGCGGCAGCAGTTGGCTGATCAAACCTTTCCTTATGTTCGGGCTTGCATCACTATTCTTTCTGGTTGTTTTTAAGGCTTTAATCCCTGCCGATTTAGCACAAGATTTTGTTACAGGTGCAGTCCTGTTAGGTACGGCTCCATGTACTGCGATGGTATTTGTATGGAGCAATCTGACAAAGGGCGATCCTGCGCATACTCTCGTACAGGTTTCGGTCAACGACCTGCTTATTCTTATCCTTTTTGTGCCGTTAGTTCAATTCCTGCTCGGTGTTAACAATGTTCAGATTCCGTGGGATACACTTGTGTTTTCAATAATTTTATTCGTAGTAGTCCCGTTGGTTGGTGGTTTTCTAACACGTGCTTTGATGATAAGGAAAAAAGGCGAAGAATACTTCACCGAAAAATTTGTTCCTAAGTTTGACGGCATAACGACTTTGGGCTTGCTCTTGACGCTGATAATCATCTTTACTTTCCAAGGAGATATTATTTTAGAGCAGCCTCTATTCGTACTTTTGATAGCGGTGCCGCTCATCCTCCAGAATATTATCTCAGCTACATTTACGTATCTGATGTGCAAATGGACTAAACAGCCCCATAATATAGCAGCACCGGCAGCGCTTATTGCCGCCTCTGATTTTTTTGAATTATCGGTGGCAGTTGCGATTGCACTTTTTGGTCCAACCTCTCCGGTAGTGCTTGCTTGCACTGTTGGGGTGCTTACCGAGGTTCCCGTCATGCTTCTGCTCGTCAAGTTTGTAAACAAGACCAGGCACTGGTTTCCGGTGAAAGGAGAAGGCAATGCATAACAAACGCGAGGTTGTGATCGACTATCTGTATCTGGATCTGAATGTATGCGACCGCTGTGTCGGCACAGACAAGGTCTTGGACGAGGTGCTTCAAACGCTGACGCCGGCCTTGCGGCTGGCGGGATATGAAGTGGCACGGAACAGAATTGAAATGGCCACCCTGGAGATTGCGACACAATACCGGTTTGTGTCCTCTCCAACCATCCGTGTAAACGGCAGGGATATTTTCCTCTCGGTCGAGGAAAATGATTGCGGCTGCTGCAGCGATATTTCCGGCACGAATGTTGAATGCCGCATATTTCGTTACGGGGATAAATCCTTTGAAATTCCTCCAAAGGAGATGATAGCCGACGCTATTCTGCAAACGGTATTTGCCAACACAGCAGATGAAGAAGCCGACGACTATATCATGCCGGAAAATTTGAAATCGTTCTATCAAAGTAAAAGTGAAAAAGGAGAGTTTGCGATGAAACAAATGTCTATCTATGAGCCTGCCATGTGCTGCTCGACCGGTCTTTGCGGAGTTGGCGTTGATCCGGAACTTCTCAGGATCTCGACAGTTCTGAATACACTCCAGAAAAACGGTATTGCGGTGCAGCGGTATAATCTTTCAAGCGCACCGCAGGAATTTATAAACAACAAGGCCATAAACGAATTTATCAACCGGGGCGGCGCGGATGAACTGCCCGCTGTCGTTGTGGACGGGGAAATCGTGATAACAGGCAGATACCCCACCAATGAAGAATTTACAAAGCTGCTCGGCATTCCGGCAGGCATTTTGGGCGAACAGCCGAAGGCCGTAAAGGTCACCGTAAAAAAATCAGGCGGCTGCGGCTGTTCCGGCGGGAATTGCTGCTGACGATATACCTAACTTAGAAAAACGGAGGCGCTCATATGGAGAGTTTTAACCCAAAAGCGATTGCGCTTACTAAATATCTGTTCTTTACGGGAAAAGGCGGTGTAGGTAAAACCTCCGCTGCCTGCGCCACGGCCGTCACCCTTGCGGACAGCGGAAAAAAGGTGCTTTTGATCAGCACCGATCCCGCCTCAAACCTGCAGGATGTCTTTCATACCCAGCTTTCGAACAAGGGCATAGAAATCAAAGAGGCGCCCGGCCTTGTCGTATCCAACCTTGACCCGATTGAGGCGGCGGCGGAATACAGGGAAAGCGTCATTGCGCCCTATCGCGGGAGGCTGCCCGATGCGGTAATAAAAAATATGGAGGAACAGCTTTCAGGCTCCTGCACTGTGGAGATTGCCGCTTTCAACGAGTTCTCGAATTTCATCACCAATGAAAGCGTCCAGAAAGAATATGACCATATTATATTCGATACTGCGCCCACAGGTCATACCCTGCGGATGCTTCAGCTACCGTCGGCATGGAGCAATTTCATCAGTGAAAGCACACATGGCGCTTCCTGCCTGGGGCAGCTTGCCGGGTTGGAGAGCAAAAAGGAAACATACAAAAAGGCGGTGGAAACATTGTCGGACGGCAATCTGACCACACTTATTCTTGTTTCCCGCCCCGAAGCGGTACCCCTGAAGGAAGCGGAAAGGGCGTCAAAGGAGCTTGCCGCTCTGGGCGTGAACAATCAGACGCTGGTTATGAACGGCGTTCTGACCGCTTATGATGACAGCGTTTCCGAAAGCCTCCATCAGAAGCAGCAAAAGGCGCTTGCACAGATGCCCGAAGGTTTGCATGAGCTTAAAACCTATCAAATACCGCTTAGAGCTTACAACATTACGGGCATAGAAAATGTGCGTGCATTGCTCACCTCGGATCATTCCATCGTTCGGGATGAAAAATTACACGCACAGACGATTCTGCGGCTTCAGGACGTTGTGGACGACCTGTATAAGACGAATAAGAAGGTCATTTTTACGATGGGCAAAGGCGGCGTTGGCAAAACTACGATTGCGGCGGCGATTGCCAAAGGACTGTCTGAGAAAGGACGAAAAATACATCTTGCCACAACCGACCCTGCCGCTCATTTGAAGTTTGTCATGAATGAGGACAGCGGAATCAGCATGAGCCATATAGACGAGCAGGCGGAACTCAAAAAATATCAGGAAGAAGTGCTTGCAAAGGCAAAGGAAACCATGTCTGAGGATGACGTCGCCTATGTGGAGGAAGATCTGCGTTCCCCCTGCACACAGGAAATCGCCGTATTCAGGGCGTTTGCGCAGATTGTCGAAAAGGCAGAAAATGAAGTTGTGGTTATTGATACCGCCCCGACAGGACATACCCTGCTGCTGTTAGATTCCACCCAAAGCTACAACAGGGAGGTACAGCGCACGCAAGGCGAGGTTCCCGCTCCGGTGAAAAAACTGCTGCCAAGACTGCGCAATGCGGATGAAACGGAGGTCATCATCATTACGCTTGCGGAAGCTACGCCTGTTTACGAAGCGATGCGCCTTGAGGAAGATTTAAAGCGGGCGGGAATTGCGGCAAAATGGTGG
>DLFX01000404.1:0-191 GCA_002482405.1 Firmicutes bacterium UBA7709
ATGCCCTCCGCAATGGCTTTCACGGACTGGGCCTTGGAGTTCCAGTTGATCTGGGGATAGATGAAGTATTCGTCCACTCCAAGCTGCCGGAGCTTCGCCGTTGCGTCGGCCCGGTCATTCTTGCTGGCGATGGACAAAAGGATTCCCCTCCGGTCCAGCTCCTCCAGAATCTCTTTTATTCCGGGCTTCAG
>DLFX01000404.1:237-8013 GCA_002482405.1 Firmicutes bacterium UBA7709
TTCTTAGACATCTTGGTATCTCCTCTATTTCTTGTCCGACTTCTGAACCACCTCGGCGATAGAGCGGATGGTTTTAAAATTTTTCTCGTTGATGTCCTTGTTCTTTATCTTGATCTTGAACGTAGTTTCCAGATACATGACCATTTCAAGGGCAAAGAGAGAGTTTACGTACCCGCCTTTAAACAGGTCCGTGTCTTCCGTCAGGCCCTCGGCCTTTCCCTTTTCCTCAAAAAANNGAAAATAAGCTGCTTTATTTCATCCATTTCAATTTTCCTCCAATAATCTCAATAGTGCTTCTCCTGTTATTCTATTCGTGATGTTGTATCTTTTCAAGCCCAGAATGCTTTGGGGGAGGCCTTTGAGGACGCTGTTGGGGCCTTCCTCCACCGTGAGGGTGGATTTTACGCCCATCCGGTGCAGCAGCACCTCGGCAAAGCTCGTGTGATAGCCGAAGGGGTAAGCGTAGACGTCTACCGCGTTGCCAACCTCTTTCTCAATCTCCGCTCTGGAGCGGGTGAAGTCGTCGGTAAAGGCTTTCACGTATTCTTCCTCTGTTTCTCCGGGCTTCGGATAGACGCCCTCCCGGTATCCGTTTTTCTCCAGATCCTTGGACTGATGCATATCATAGCTGTGGCTCTGAATGTCGATAACGCCGGAAGTTTCCATTTCCCTGGCCTGGTCGTAAGTAAAATGAGGATAGATAGGAGCGCCGGTATCCTTATAGGTATCTTTTCCCACTGAGACTCCGATTACGTTGATGGTCGCCTTCATTCCAAGCTGCCGCAGGATTGGCCACGCATAGGTGTAATTGCTCTCATAGCCGTCGTCAAAGGTGACGACCACCGGCTTGTCCGGCAATTCCGTGCCGTGTTCGACGTAATCCGTCAACTGGGAGAAGAAAATAGCGTGATAGCCGGCCGCTTTCAAAGCTGCCATCTGAGCCTGGAAGTTCTCGGGAGTGATGACGCCGTCGTTGCCATCCTCGTATCCCAGGTTGTGGTACATGAGCACCGGAACAGAGTCGGAATAGGAGGCGCGGTAGGCGGGATCTCCCTGGGCTCCTTCCGGAACTGGGGTAAAGGCGGCCTCCGCCCGCTCCCGGGCATTTTCCGCGGTTACATGATATCCGAAACCGGGCGGCACGTAAACGCTGGCGTCGCCAAACATCCAGGCTAAAGCCATATCTCCCACCGCATTTCGGAAATGGTATGCGTCATAAAAATACCTGGGCTCATAGCTGACCGACGTATATCCGGCAAAATCCCAGAAATCAGTGACCTGAGCCAGCTTGACCCAGTAATCTTTCAGGTCCGCCATGTTGTACGTGTCGATTTCCTTACAGTATATCGGCGATACGAACAGCCGGAAGGTGATGCCCTTTTCTTCGCACAGGGCCTTGATCTTTCCGATGGCGGCGATGCATTTTTCCTCCGCCGCAAGGGAGTCGTTGAATCCGTAGGTATCGTTAAAATACGGGTATTTAGCCAGAAATTCATCCTGAGTTCCGATGTAATCCGTATCCCTCACGGATTTATTGTAGGCTCCGCTTTCCGCCAGGAACACATCGTCCTTTCCCGGCAGCATGGATTTTTTTTCGTATGCCTGGAGCTTGTCGAAGGCGTACTGGGGATGGAGGAACAGGTATCTAAAGTAGAACTTCAGCTTTGAGGAACCGTCCACTTTGGCGTGAAGGTTGCCCTTTAACGGGTCGGTTTCGGTGTTGTAGGTGACAGCCTCCTCCAGGCCCATATTTATGATGATGTTCTTCGGGTTGTAATTTTCAATGATATATTCCGCTGTCTTTTCCGCGTCGTACATGTCGCCGCCGTACATGAGCATGTTGTAAAAGCGGGCGCCTCCGTAGTATTCGTCAAGCTTTTCCACGGGGAAAGAGCTGGTCTTTGAGCAGCCGATGATATAGGAATCGTATTTGTCATGTTTTTTGTCCAGATAAGCGATCTTTGCCACCCGGGGGTTGTTGGTCATGTCGTAGGAATACCAGTTGAGCAGCTTGTCCCCAAACACGCCGAAAGGGTCGATAAGGGCGTTCATGCCCGCAAGGAGGCAAGCGCAGCCCAACATGCCGGCCAGCAGAAATCCAATCCATTTTTTCAGATTCATTTTCATCGCCTCCCTCTAAAACTGGAAATACAGGAACTGGGATACGTGGGTCATGCAGACGAGGGACACGGTGAGCAGAATCCCGCAGAAGACCGCGTGATACCACCTGGGTTCCAGCTTGTCCACAATCTCATTGCTGTTTTTAAAGAAAAAGCAGATGACCGCTCCCGCCAGCATCAGCAGAACGACCTCCAGATTTTCCCCCACATAAGCCTTGCCCAGGCCCAAGAACTGGCCAAAGTCCGCAAAGGCCGGCCGCAGGTCAAACATGGATTTGTAAACGTTCACCACCTGGCTCATATTGTTGGCGTCAAACAGCACTCGGGTTACCAGTATAAAGAAGAACGTCAGGGCCCAGGCCAGAAACGCCGGCAGCTTTTTCCGCTTCAGGGTCATGATGTTTGCAAAACACACGAATACGCCGTTGACCAACCCCCACAGGATGAAGTGCCATCCCGCTCCGTGCCATACGCCGGAAACCAGGAAGGTAACCATCGTCGCAAGGATCAGTTTTCCTATCCTGTTGCCGAACTTGAAGATGCTCCGGAAGATATAGTCGTTGAAAAACATGGATATCGTTATATTCCAGCGCCTCCAAAAATCGGCAAAGTTTCGCGCCTTGTAGGGGGAGTTAAAGTTGATGGGGAGTTTGATGTTGAAAAACAGCCCCAGCCCCAGCGCCATGACGATGTAGCCGGAAAAGTCGAAATAATAGGCAAAGGTATAGGAAAAAACCGCGCCCCAGGCCTGAAAGAAGTCGCCGTTGCCCATGACATTGTAAAAGTTTTGAGCATGGGCGATCATGAAATCCGCCAGCAGGACCTTCTTTGCGCAGCCAATGGAGAAAAGCATGATGCCGCACATGATGTTGCGGGTGTCGATCCTGTGTAAATCGGGGGATCTCAACTGTTCGATCCTTTCATCATAGCGAATGACAGGTCCTACGGTGAGCTGGGGAAAGAATGTGGCGAATACCATGTAATCCAGCAGATTGCACGGCTCCGTCTCTTCCCGGTAGGTATCCACCAGATAGGCTATGATTTGAAAGGTATAAAATGAAATGCCCAGCGGCAAAATCAGCTTGAGCATCGGGAAATCGGTCCCCGCCGCCCGGTTGACGTTTTCCAGAAAGAAATTGGTATACTTAAAATAGAAAAGAAGCCCCAGGTTTTCCGTCATTCCCGCGGTTAGAAGAGCCACTCGTAAGAGTTTGCGCTCTCCGCACTTTTGCATGCCGCTTCCTACAAAATAGTTAAAGAGGACCGTGAAACATAAAATCGGAACATAGCGAACATTGCCCAAGCCGTAAAAGGCCAGGGAGGCCGCCACCAGCCAAAGCTTTGTCACGGCATCTGAGCAATAGCGCTGCAGAATATAGTAGCCAAGCAAAGTTATAGGCAGAAATGCCAGAATAAACCCATAGGATGAAAAAATCATACTGCCATAAAACCCCTTTCGTCAGTATAAGACCCTCCGGCAAATATTTTTTTCGATCCCGCCGGATAAGCCATCAGTGCCCTGAATTGAATTAAAACACGTCCTGCATTATATACGAAATAGGCTGAAATGTCAATTTCACGGCAGGAGGCGTCACGGAAATCAATTTTAGGTTGGCGCTTCAGAGGATTCAGAATGAGAAGCGATAGGCCATGGCTGAAACAAACGTCGAAGAGGTTTTGCTGCACCTTCCGCTGAAATCGAGCAACATGTTCAGCTACTGTCAAACACCGTTTACTGGCTTCGTTTGTTTGACAGCCTGAACATGGAGAGATAAGGCGTAGAAGGTGCCAAAACCACGCCCGTTTGGAGAAGTCATGGCCTATCGCTTTTCATGACCCTCTGAACCGCCGTTTCAGAAAAATTGATTTCCGTGGGAGGCGTTTTATAGCAGGGGCGGAATTTTGATCTGATAAACAGGCGGAGAATGGGCGGGTTAACGGGATCTACCGGTCGAAACGGTTGGGCCCGCGAGGTCTACCAATCGAAACGGGCGGCCCCGCTAGGTCTACCAGTCGACGGGAAGATATTTGAATAAGTGGGCCGCCGCATCCTCTTCCAACCGGCCCTCAAGCTGCTGCGCTCCTCCATCGAGGCGCTNNCGCTCTTTATTTTGAACGTCTATAACGCTTGACAAAATGGCGGCGATCAAAAAACCGAAAATCGAAACGCCAATGATTATTTTAGTTCTCATAATTGCTTTTGCCTCCTCATTTAATTATATTTTGCATGTTGATGTAAATCACCTGAGCCGGCTTCATGTGAGCCGGCTTCCTTATATTTAATAAGCAGCCTTTTATATGTAGTATGCGCCGCATACACCTTTTTCAAACTTTTTACGATTTACGGCCCGATTGCTTCTCAAAAATTCGAGCAGGGGGTATCCGAGCGCGTCGATGTGTTCAAACTTTCGAGTGTGGAGTAGTTTTTTTGTGTTTGCAGGGCCTCGGAGCCAGAAAATATACGCCATACTTGACAATTTGAGCGAAATGTTACTCCAAACTCGAAATTCTGAGCAGGGCGAAAAAATTATCCACCCACACTTGGAATTTTGAGCAGAGCCAACTTAAATTGGGATCAAGGGCACAGCGGAGAGGGAACCAATTAAAGGGATATGACGTCTAAATAAACTATAGGGGTTCTACATATTAAGAAATACCAACGGGGGTGCTTACTTTGAAAAAGACGAAAAAATTATGCTTTTTTCTTGCAATTGCGGTGCTGACTTGCACGCCAGCGATCAATGCCGACGCCATGACCAAGGGGCAGAACGCCATCGGGGATATCGGGGCCAAGATCACGTGGTTTGATTTCGGAAAGGCCTACAATTATTATCAGATGCAGGATGATATGGAAACGGGACTCTACGCCCTGACCATGTCCAACGATTCCACAGGCGTCGTGAAAACGGGATACGTCAACGGAAAGGGTGAGATTGTGATCGAACCGGATGTTGAGGAATCCTCCGATTACGGCAGTGAAGGGGACAAAACCGTGTTCACGGCCCATCGGGGAAACTCTCTCCTTTACGGGGACGTCAACGGGCTGAATACCGTCGACGTCAGCGCCTTCAGCGATATCGAAACCTTTCATGACGGCTATGCTGTCGCAACGGTAAAAGCAAGCGAAAAAAAAGCGGTCATCGACAAGAACGGCAGCCTGCTCTTTGAAGATAAGGCAGGAAAGTACATAAGGTTCGACTATCTTGGAAGCGGCCTCTTCGCGGCGGAAATCGGAGCGACTGAATCAACTGCGGCAACCGGCACGACAGGGACAGCCGGAGCATCGGGAATCGCAGAGGCAACCGAATATGATGTGTTGGACCGCACAGGAACGCTCTTATCAAAGGCGCCTTATACCAACGACTGGCTTTGGACCGTAAGCGAGGAAAGGCTGCGGGTAGGCAGGGATGGGAAATACGGTTTTCTGGATCTGTCAGGCAATGAAATCATTCCCCTCGTCTATGACGATGCCTTTTCCTTCCATGAAGGGCTCGCCGCCGTCTGTAAGGACGGAAAGTGGGGCTTTATCGATAAAAACGGCGGGGAAGCCATTGCACCGGTCTATGATCAGGTGGACTCCTCCTTTTCCAACGGCATGGCCTCAGCTTCCCTGAACGGGAAATGGGGGCTTATCGACAAAGCTGGAAACACCGTAGTCCCCTTTGAATATGACAACCATATCTATCGGTCAGAGGGAGGCTATTTCCTTGCGGAAAAAGACGGTAAAAACTATCCACTGGATGCTTCGGGAAAACCCGTAAGCGGGGAATATACCGATATGAGCCAGGAGGCGGACGGCCGGATCTATGTGAGCAAAGATATAAACGGATCAAATGTCAGCGCTTATCTTGATCAAAACCGGACAATGCTGACAGGCTTCAAGGAATTTACCCTCTATCCCCTGAGCGATGAGCTTTATCTGGGGGAAAAATCCGGCGATTATCCTCCGGGAGTCGTTCCTCCTCACGATTACAGCCAGAAAGTTGCCATTCTCGATTCGGAGGGAAACAGGCTTACCGGCTTCAACTATGGGAACGTCAGATGGAGCGGAGGCTTCTGGAACGGTTTTCAGGTCGTGACCCGGGATTATTATGGCAAGGCGGGTCTGGTAAACCGGAACGGGGCGGAGGTTCTGCCGACAATGTTTCAGGATATTATTTTAACCAGAGATGGCTATGCCTTTGTCACCGTGGCGGACCCTGACACAGGGGGGAACTGCAGGGTAGGATATTTCAAAATTCCCGACCAATTTAACGAAATAAAGGGCGCCAGGCCGGTCACAGTGTATCTGGATGGGGTCGAACTGTACTTCGATTCCGAGCCTGTGATAAAAGACCAGCGGACGATGGTCCCCATGAGAAAGATTTTTGAATCCTTGGGAGCAGAGGTTCAGTGGGATGAGAGCGCAAAAACAGTTACGGCTAAAAGCGCTGAGCAGACCATAAAGCTGACTATCGGAAGCAAGACAGCTTCCGTGAACGGTTCGGAGGTCCAGCTGGACGCGGCGCCGTTCATTCAGAGCGACAGGACCCTTGTGCCGCTGCGGTTCGTATCGGAGCACCTGGGAGCCGGGGTTCAGTGGGACGACCTGCATCGCAGAGTCATCATAACCGATGGAGGCGACCAAAAGTGAGATCAAAAGAGAGTCGTTTTAAAATGGGAAAGCGCGTCGCCGTCATTTTAATGGCAGCGATTATGATATTGTCCTTTCAGGCGGGGGCATGCGCGAAGGACGGCGGAGTTTACGGAGGAGAAGAGAAGGGAATCAGTGTCATCGCCGATGGGGAAAGGCTGACTTTTTCACAGGATGACGGGATGGGCATCCCCTTTATCGACAGCGCGGGCAGGGTACAGGCGCCCGTGAGAAAGGTCCTTGAAAAGGTCGGGGCGGAGGTATCCTTTGAAACGGATGGGGGTTCGGATGAAAGGATCATCAGTATATCAAAGGGCGGGACCATGATCAGGCTCGCCGCCGGGAGTCCCCTCATAAGGGTGAATCAAGATGTGGTCTATCAGCTTGATACTTCACCGCAGATCATTGAGAGCAGAACCTATATGCCGCTGCGGGCAGTGCTGGAGGCCCTGGGGTATTCCGTGTCCTGGGATGGAGTTTCCAGGACCGTCGCAATCGAAAAAAACCGGGATGGATCACCGACGCCTTCGGCTGTTTCCGGATCAGCGGTCACCCCTGTCGGACAGTTTGATCTCCCCCGGGCCGGATATACGGACAAAGAACGGCCTGAGGTGATCGTAAACCACGGCTATATCTATTACATAGAAAAAAATAACGCTATCATGCAGACCACTTTTTCGGACTTGACGAAACCCAGAAAGGTCTATGACTGCCCGGGATGGGTCGCCGTTCTCTTCAACGATGAGAACGAGGTGCCAAGGTTTTATTATCACACGGCGCTGCCCCAGGGCAAGCCTTATCAATTCATTTTAAACACAGACGGAAGCATGACTGAGCTGAACGGCGGCATAGAGGGTGAGACGGAGATTTACACCACAGGCGGCAAGACCTTTGCGTTTACAGAGCTGAACTCCGGGGGCTACCGTCTGGAGATGAAAGATGAAGAAGGAAAATATGTCGACCTGGGCGAAACGAAAAACCAATACTATTATGAACCGGAAATCAACGGATTCAACGGCAGGC
>DLFX01000404.1:8024-13455 GCA_002482405.1 Firmicutes bacterium UBA7709
TTGACAGGATTGCGGAACGGGCCGTGTACAAGATAAACATAAAGACGGGCGAGACGTCCCGCGTAATAGACGCGGCGTACAAGTTTCAAATAGAAGGAGATTACCTTTATTACAGTACGGGCAAGGAAGTGCGGAGAAAGAGCCTGAAAGACGGCACTGAGACTTCTCTCTATAATTTCTTCGGCTCGGCGACTGGTTGTGTCACTGATTTTGCGGTGCTCAACGGGAATCTGTACCTGGCGGACAGAAACCATTTTTTCATTCTGGCGTCCGGCTTAGACGAGGAATCTTCATCTGGGGAAGTGCGTTATACTCTCGCCTGCTATGACATGGCGCTGAGAGGGGATGAGGGGAAGCAATACCTCATCTGTGATATTTCGAAGAACGATCTTGAAAAGGGAACGGGAAGCCCGTGGATGAGGGTCTATGACGAGGATGGCAGGATGATCATGGAAAGAGAAGGTGACATCAGGCTGGATTCCGTTTCCATTGAAGGGGATAAGATCTGCTATTATAACAACACCACGAATCAAATCAACGTGGAAAAGCTCAGGTAAAGCGGCTGATGGATGGAAAAAAGCATCGGTCTTCATCCAATTTTCATCAACACTTCATCGAATTATCATCTACTTTTCATTTCCTTCCTATTGTTTATTAAACATGCGGTGATAGAATAATAAATGCTGAATATAAATTTAGCATTTATTATTTGCCCTGCAAAAATGGATCCGATAAAAAGGAATATTATAAAATTAAGAAGCTGGAAATTCTATGAAGACCTTAAAGAGGATGATGAAAAGCCAATTGATTCGATATATTATTTCCGGAGCCTGCACTACCGCGCTCAATGTGGGGCTGTTTTACCTGCTGCGGAAAGTTCTTCTGTTTCCCTTGTTTCTGTCCAATTTTATTTCTATCATCACAGCGATTCTCTTCGCCTTTGTCGTGAACCGGGAGATCGTCTTTGAGTCTGAACGCAAAGGCGGAAAATATATATCACAGGAATTCTTCTTATTTTTAAGCATGCGCTTCATTTCAATGGCCATTGAAATGCTTGGAGTATGGTTCACCGTCGAAGTTCTTCTGTTTTCAGATATCTGCGGCAAAATGACCATGCAGGGGGCAGTGATCATATTCAACTTTATTTTCAGCAAATATATTATATTTAAAAAGGGAAGTGTTTCAAATAAGCCGGTTCAGGAATAGAGGTCAGGTCATCCTAACCCTTTTTACAATATTAACAATAGGAATTTATATAGCCCGAAATGGATTTCTTGGCTCCAGTACGGACTGGATAAGTCAGCATACTGTTTTCCCCGATTATTTCAGAACATTGTTCTATGAAACCGGGGACTTGTTTCCGAACTATGCCGTAAATTTAGGAGCAGGGCAGAACCTTTTCAACTTTTCTTATTACGGATTTCTAAGCCCCGCAGTTCTGGTGTCGTATCTGTTCCCGTTCGTAAAGATGACAGCCTATATCCTGGCGGCCTGTCTCGCCAGCCTGGCCGCGGCTTGCCTGCTGTTCTACAGATGGCTGAAAACAAAAGGATTTTCAGATTATATCAGCGTTTCGGTAAGCATGATATTTCTGCTCGCTTCGCCGATGCTCTACCAGACATACAAGCAGATCGTGTTTATAAACTATATGCCCTTTTTATGCATGGCGCTCATTGGAGTCGACCGGTACTTCAGCGCAAAGAAAAAGGCTTTGCTGTCCGCCAGTGTTTTCCTGATGATTATGAGCAGCTTTTATTTCAGCGTCAGCGGACTGTCTGTAATCTGTTTATATTGGCTTTCGCTCTATCTGGAGGAAAATGAAAAACCCAGGGTCCGAGACTTGTTAATGGACGGGGTGAAGTTTATCGTTCCGGTTTTGACGGGGGTTCTGATGGCTGGAATCCTTCTGCTCCCTACCTTCGCTTCACTTCTGGAAAGCCACAGGGATGGACAGATGACGGTAAGCCTTTCAGCTATGCTGATACCGCAGTTTAAACTTCTGAGATATGCCGCTTCCCCTTATGGGATCGGTTTGTCCTCTTTCGCAGTCACTGCTTTGATCGCGAGCCTGTTTTATAAAAAAAGGAATGAAAGGATTCTTGCAATCGGAATCCTCTTAATCACAGTGCTTCCGATTTTTCTGTTCTTGCTTAACGGCGGACTCTATATCGAAGATAAAGTGCTGATACCGTTTTTGCCGATAGTCTGCTATCTGATTGCCATATTCCTCCAAAAATTTGAATCCCAGGACAGACTGTTTGTCAAAAGAGCCTTTCCAGCCTTTCTGGGCACGATCGTTCTGGTTTTATTCGGTGTTAGGCAAACGACATACCGGATTGACGTACTTGCAGACGCGCTGCTCATGGCCGTGCTGTATTTGGCGTACCGGAAATATCATTCAATCAAGCTTTTTATCCTTCCGGTGATCATGATCCTTTTGGTCACAAATTTTGTGATTCAGAATCCCGAAAAGCCGGTTGACAGGAATACCTATCGGAAAATTTTCGATCCGGATATCTACGCGGCATTAAAAGAAGTGAAGCATGAGGATCCGTCCTATTACCGCTCGGATTCCCTGTTAAACGAGGATGCTGACTTTAACCGGGTCTACAGTGGAAATCAAAACCTGACATCGTTTTATTCCTCCTCAGNNTTTCAAAAGGATTACTTTGACTTCCGGAATGATATATTCCAATTGGAGAGACCATACCGCAATTTTTTAATGCAGCCTGCTTCCCAAAACCCGTTATTTCTGACCTTTATGGGAGTGAAATATATCCGTGGGGACTATGGGCCTGCCGGCTATGAATTGTTCAAGAAAAAGGGAAATGTGAAAATTTACCGCAATGAAAATGTTTTTCCTCTGGGTTATGTGACAAATAATCTGATTCCGGAAAAAGCTCTGCATAGGTATGAATTTCCTTTCAGACAGGAGCTTCTTCTGCACAATGCCGCAGTCGGTGAAAGATCATCTGGTGCGAAAATTTCCGCCGGGATGTCAGCTTTTAAATCGGAGATTCACCCGGAGGAAGTGATCTTTCCGGAATCAAAAGGAAGGAATTTCTCAATCACGTTCGGTGATGGAATTTATCAGATAAAGGCAAAGAAAAAAACAGATCAAACCATCCGTCTGCGGCGGCCCGCACCGGAGGACGAAATACTCTTTTTGGAAACGAACGTGAGAAACCTGACTCCGCTTCAGGATATCAGCATGAAAATACAGAACGAACAGAACAGGTTAAGTGCGAAAGATCATATATATTACAACAAAAATACAGTCTTTCACTACGCGGTTTCCGTAAAAAAAGGCGAAGCCGCATTGCCGGCGTCATTCAGCGCAGGCAGATACGAGTTTTCAAACGTCCGAGGTTATACCTTGAGCGCTGCCGCCTTAAACATCAGAAAGGAAGGCTCGTTTATCGTTTCATCGACCGGTACGAGGGGCGACGTCATTACAGGATCGGTGAATGGGGCAGAGGACGGCTGGNNTGGTTTATAAGCACGATCCCCTATGATAAAAATTTTGAGGTCTTCGTGGACGGAAAGGCTGTCCCCTTTGAGAGGGTAAATACGGCCTTCGTCGGGTTTCCCATCACAAAAGGCGCCCACCGGATCGTATTTCGCTATACCGCCCCGGGATTTTCCGCCGGAGCGGCTGCCAGTGTCATAGGGGTTTCGATTTTTGGCCTTGCCCTTTACACGGACCGAAAAAAGCGTGCAGATCGAACAGATGGAGAAACAAGCGATTCTGGTATATCAAAAACGAGGGGGATGCCATGGGAAGCAAAAAACTATCAATTGTAGTATCGGTATATAACGAGCAGGAGGTTCTGCGGCATTTCCACAGGGAAATGACAAAGGTGCTGGATGGAATGAACGTGGATCATGAATTGATCTATGTAAACGATGGAAGCGGCGATTTCAGCCCGGATATTCTGGCGGAGCTCGCAAAAGGTAATCCTGCAGTAAAGGTTATCAATTTCTCACGGAATTTTGGACATGAAGCCGCGATGATCGCAGGGATCGATCACTCTGCGGGCGATTTTATCGTCTGCATCGATTCGGATCTTGAAAAGCCGCCTGAGGAAGTTGTCCGAATGTATCAGGCATATCTGGACGGCAATGAAGTCGTCAACATGGTATACAGAAGTGATAAAAACCGAGGAATGGCGAGGCAGTATATGACAAAAGGGTATTATCGATTTTTGAATAGGATCTCGCGGATTCGATTTGTTGAAAACGCTTCCGATTTTTTTGGAATTTCCCGTACCATTGCGGATATTCTTAAGGAGAACTACAGAGAACGCAGGAGATATATCAGGGGTTTTATCCAAAGCATGGGATTCCGGTCCATATCTTTGGAATACGTTCCGGGTGAACGGTATGCCGGAACAAGCAAGTATAGCTTTAAGATTTTATTGAATCTTGCTATCACTGCAATTACGAATTTCTCTGACAAACCGCTTCGATTGGGATTTTATCTGGCTGGATTCTGTCTGTTTCTGACAGGGATCGACGGGATTATTACGATAAAAGATCTGATCACCGGAAGAGGCGGCTTGATGTTTGACTGCACTGACCTGGTCTTTTTATTCCTATTTGCCTCTGCGTTTTTCTTCATGGGTATTCTGGGTATTTACCTGGGAGATATCCAACAGGAGTGCAAAAAGAATCCGATTTATCATATCAAAGATACATATAATTTTTAAACATCAAGCGGCCGGATAAGGCTTGAGTGAATTATTCCTGAAAATGATCGTACATCCAGCGGACCATCTCCTGGCCTGAGGCCTCGTCTCCCCCGGAGTTCGGCTCGTTGGAAACGATGGCGGTATCGATGTTGTAGCTTATGATGCCGGTGCTGTCGCTTCGCGTCGCCACGATAAAGCAATATCCAAGGCCGTCGTTTCCCTCGCCGAAGTATTTGATATTGCCAGACCCCGGATCGACCTCTCCCGATTCAAAGCTGTTGAACACCTTTTCCAGAAAGGCGTTCCATTCTCCGAGCACAGGCTCGACGTATTTCCCGCTGTCATCCTTTGCAAACACCAGACTTGACGGCACCTCGCTCACAGATCCCGAGCCCTTGTCTGCAGATTCCGAACCCGTGGCATTTTCCACCGATCCGGGAGTTGAAACGTCGGGCTTCGACGCCGAATCCTGTTCCGGCACGGTGCTGCCGCAGCTGGCGAGTGCGAAAATACAGACGATGCTGATCATCAAAATAAAAGTTTTTTTCATGTCGCGCTTATCCCCCAATTCATCGTGAATCATCTAATCCCCTATAGTTTATAACATCAGGCGCAATTATTCAATTGCAACGGGCGGAAATATTCAACCGCAATGATTCAATTGCAGCGGACAGAAATCTTTAACACGTAATTGTCATAGCCTTTTACGGAAAGCTCGTCGAGTATGACGTCCTCGTAGA